>JAHZLH010000007.1 GCA_022599915.1 Actinomycetes bacterium | reverse complement strand
TGACGGTAAGAAGAAAGCCCGGTGCTGGGGTAGCAATCAGAGCGGAATGCTGGGAAATGGCCAAAAGAAGTCCAAGACGAAACCAACTGGAGTCAAGAATCTGAAGAAGGTGGAGCAGGTTGCAGTAGGACATGTCAGCGCTTGTGCACGGCTGAAGAACGGCACCGCAAAATGCTGGGGAGACAACTGGTCCGGGCAACTGGGAAATGGCAAGACCAAATCTCAGACCAAGCCAGTGAGCGTGAAGAAACTGTGAGAAGGGCCACTTTCTGATGATTAACTAGTCAGCAGAAAGTGCCCGAAGTTGTCCTAATGTCTAGCCCAGGGTTGCAGTTTCGATCGTGACCTTGGGCTTGGGCTTCCCGTCGGTGATCCCATCCTTTCGGCTGGATACGGCGATGTTGGTAACGACATCGAGGCCCTCCACTACTTCACCCCAGATGGTGTATCCCGGATCGAGCGTGGTGTCTTCGTAGACGATGAAGAACTGGCTACCGGCAGTGTTAGGCCCGGAGTTCGCCATCGCCACCGTCCCGGCGGGGTAGTTGTTGACGGTTGGATCCGGCAGATTCTCATCGGGGAGTTGATAGCCGGGTCCACCGGTTCCGGTACCAGTGGGATCACCGCACTGCAGCACGAAGATGCCGCTAGTGACTACTCGATGGCAAGGCGTGTCATCGAAGTACTGCTCGGTGACCAACTTCGTCTGCGCTTCCACGGCCTGCGGAGCGGCAGGGTTAGTCTTGATCACGATCCTGCCTCGACTGGTGTCGAGCGTGATGGTTTCGGTATCCGTGGGCTCGGCATCCGCTGATCCAGAATCGTCGACGTCGGAACTGCAACTAACCAGGGCGATTGCTAGACCGGCCGCGGCGGCGAGGGAGATCATCTTGCGCATATAGGCATTCTGCCCCAAGTAGGTGCTGGTGTTTTCTTGCCCCATGGTGATCGGTGAAACTATGAAGTAATGGCGGCGGAATTAGAACAAGAAGCGGGGTCGCTCCGGCGAGCGATCAGCGGACCAGCCATGCTCTTTTTCGGGCTGGGCACCATTGTTGGCGCAGGTATCTACGTCCTCATCGGTGAGATCGCAGGTCAAGCGGGAGTCTGGACGCCGCTCTCGTTCATGCTGGCCGCGGTGGTGGCCGGACTCACCGGCATTTCATACAGCGAACTCGTCGCCCGTCGGCCACAAAGCGCAGGTGAGGCGGCCTACGTCGGTGCTGCTTTTCGGCGGAGTTGGCTGTCACAAACGGTGGGCTGGGCCGTGGTTGCCACCGGACTGGTGTCGGCGGCGACGCTGTCTCGTGGCTTCGCCGGTTACCTCGCTGAGTTGATATCGGTGCCGGAGTGGCTGGCCATTTGCGGTCTGGTTGCCGCAGTAGCCCTACTCGCCGTTGCTGGCGTGCGGCAGTCGGTCGGGGTGGCGGTAGCTATCACCGTGATCGAGTTGTTGGGGCTCGTCGCGGTTGTCATCGCGGCCAGCGGTGGTTGGACTGATCCCGAGAACTGGCAGGACTGGTCGGCCGGGCTGTCAGATCCATCTTGGCTGGGGATAGCGGCCGGGGCATTCCTAGCCTTCTACGCCTTCATCGGATTTGAGGATATGGTCAACATGGCCGAGGAAGTGCGCGATGCACCCCGGGCACTACCGCGGGCCATCATCGCTGCAATTGCGGTATCAACCGTCATCTATTTGGTGGTTGCGTTGGTCGCAGTGGTTGCGGTGCCGCCAGCTGAGCTGGCGAAAACCGACGCGCCGTTGAGCGCCTTAGTAGCCGGTAGCGGTTGGCTTTCGCCGCAGGTCATCGCAGCGGTGTCGCTGTTGGCGATCGCTAATGGTGTCGTGGTTCAGTTCCTGATGGGGCCGCGCGTGATGTACGGGTTGAGTCGGCAGCAGGGCCGACTGAAACTACTGGGTCGGGTCTCGGGACAACGGCAAACCCCGGTCCCAGCCACCTGGTTATTTGCCGTGTTCGTCCTGGTCTTTGCCCTGGCGCTGCCGCTGGGACGGTTGGCGCAGATCACCAGCGCGATCATTCTCCTCGTCTTTGTGCTGGTCAATCTGTCACTGATCCGGCTCAAACGTCGGGATCCGTTCGATGGCTTCCAGGTCCCGCGGCTCGTTCCTTATCTTGGGGCGATCAGCTGTCTGCTGCTGTTGGTTGCCCAGTTTGGATTGGATCTCACCGGGTGACAGTCCACGGCGGGGTGCGCGCTTCCTAGGTCGATCCGGCGCGTAGCCTGTCCTCATGAGTCTGGCGCTGTATCGAACCTACCGGCCAGGACGGTTTAGCGAGGTTATCGGCCAGGACCACGTTGCGGAGCCGTTATCACGAGCCCTCGATGAGGGACGCATCCACCACGCCTACTTGCTCAGTGGTCCGCGAGGCTGTGGCAAGACCTCAACGGCGCGCATCTTGGCCCGATCGATGCTGTGCGAGAACGGGCCGACTTCTGACCCTTGTGGCACCTGTGAGTTCTGCGAAGCATTGGCACCGAATGGTCCAGGGCTGGTGGATGTGATTGAACTCGATGCCGCCAGCCACGGTGGTGTTGACGATACCCGAGACCTACGCGAACGCGCGGTCTTCGTACCTGCCCGAGCCCGCTACAAGATCTACATTATCGATGAAGCACATATGGTCAGCAAGGACGGCTTCAACGCCTTGCTGAAACTGATTGAGGAACCGCCGGAACATGTGAAGTTCATCTTCGCCACCACTGAGGTGGACAAGGTTCTGCCCACCATCCGCTCGCGTACTTTCAACTACGCTTTCCGGTTGGTTCCCGCGCGACAGTTGCAGGAAAACCTAGCCGGGATTTGTGAGCGAGAAGGTGTGCCCGCAGAATCGCCGGCCTTAGCACTCATCGCCCGGGCAAGCGGCGGTAGCGTCCGTGACGCTCAAAGCATCATGGGGCAGCTGATCGCTGGTGCCGGTCCCGAAGGCTTGACCCAAACGGTGGTCGCAGATCAACTTGGCGTCACTGATGATGCGCTTCTTGATGCTGCAGTCGCTGCTATCGCCGGGCACGATGGCCCGGCGCTGTTCGCGGCGGTTGAGGCAGTCGTCGAGTCAGGCCATGACGTTCGACGATTCGTCACTGACCTGTTGCACCGGTTCCGAGATTTGTTGGTGCTGCGCCATGCCGGTGATTCCGCCTCAGCGGAGGTCCTCGACATGTCGGTGGATCAGCGGGAGGCCCTCGCTGAACAAGCGGCCAACTTCGGCCCCACCGAACTGACAAGATTTGCGGAGATCATCAACGAAGGTCTGTCACAGATCAAGGGTTCCACGTCACCACGGTTGCAGTTGGAAATCTTGGCAGCGAGACTCTTGGTCCCGGCTACCCAAGTGGATGCGGAGTCAACTCTGTCGCGGATTGACGTGCTCGAACGACGGCTTTCGGTGTTGGCGAACGCCCCAAATCCGGTCGTCGAGAACGCCGTGTCGCAGAACACCGCAGCAGAGCCGCCAGCCCAGCCCCGTCAACGGCCAGCCGAGCCGAAACCAACTGCTACATCGGAACGACCGCCCTCACCACCCAAGCCGCCTAAGAAATCAGCATCGGTAGCGTCACGCACCGCGCCGCCGCCGAAACCGCGGGTAGCTAGTGGCGGCCAGCAGCAGGAAGCCCCGGCGGAGCAGCCGACCGAAGAACCCTCGGCAGCGAGTAGTCCGAAACCGACCACAGCCGATCTCGATGCCGTACTGGCGGTCTGGCCGGAATTGCTGCAGCAGATACGGTCCCGCAGTCGGGTGGCAGCGGCAGTGTGGGACGGCGCTCAGCCAGTCGAGGTCGCGGATGGTGAGCTGCGGGTAGAGGTCCCGACGGCGGGGCAACTGCTGTCGATTACGCAAAGCGGCCGAGACGTCATGCTTCGCACGGTATTGGTGGAGTCGTTTGGTATCGATGTAGCCGTCAGGCCGATCGAGCGTGCCGCGACTGCCGAAGCGGAATCAGAGCCTTCTGATTCCGACCCGGATCTCGCAGACTCAGACCTGGCCGGCGTCGATTTGCTGAAGGAGAAACTCGGAGCGACGGCTATCGGTGAGATTGAGGGCAACTAAGCATGTATGAGGGTGCACTTGCTGACTTGATTGAGGAACTGGGTCGACTCCCCGGAGTCGGGCCCAAGGGGGCTCAGCGGATCGCTTTTCACATTCTGGATGCCGACCCGACCGATGTTGAACGGTTGGCAACCGCCTTGACGGAGGCAAAGCAGCGGGTCCGGTTCTGCCAGACCTGTGGTCGTGCCACGGAATCCGACCCCTGCTCGATTTGCACCGACGAACGTCGCGAACGCTCGATCATCTGCGTGGTGGAGGAAAGTCGAGATGTGGTGGCAATCGAGCGCACCCGCGAGTTCCGCGGCGTTTATCACGTCTTGGGTGGTGCCATTAGTCCCATCGACGGCGTCGGTCCTAGCGACCTGCGAATCACCGAGTTGATGCAGCGACTCGCGGATGCCTCGATTCGTGAGGTAATTATCGCCACTGACCCCAATCTTGAAGGTGAGGCGACCGCCAGTTATCTTGCTCGGATGCTGGCGGATATGGATTTGGCAGTGTCCCGATTAGCTAGTGGGCTGCCGGTGGGCGGTGACCTCGAGTTTGCTGATGAAGTCACGTTGGGGCGAGCTTTTGCGGGCCGCCGGACTCTCGGGTAACTGGCCGCTGGATATCCTGTTATTTGTAGCAGCTGGATTACAACCTTTAGGAAGAGTCTCGCGTGGCCCTCATCGTTCAAAAGTACGGCGGATCATCTGTCGCTGATGCTTCATCGATTCAGCGGGTAGCTCGACGGATCGCCGACACCCGGCGGGCCGGTAATGAAGTGGTCGTGGTGGTATCCGCCATGGGTGACACCACCGATGACCTCGTGGATTTGGCGCAACAGGTCAGCCCTGACCCGCCGGGACGCGAACTCGACATGTTGCTCACTGCAGGAGAGCGAATATCGATGGCCTTGCTGGCCATGGCAATCCATGACAACGGTTTTGAAGCTCGCTCCTACACCGGTTCGCAAGCTGGTCTGATTACCGACTCGGCGCATGGTCGGGCACGGATCATCGACGTCACTCCGGGACGTATCCAAAAGGCCTTGAGCGAAGGCGCAGTACCGATCGTTGCTGGGTTTCAGGGAGTCAGCCACGAGAGTAAAGACGTCACTACCTTGGGGCGAGGTGGCTCAGACACCACTGCAGTGGCCTTGGCAGCTGCCTTGACAGCCGAAGTGTGTGAGATCTACACCGACGTCGATGGTGTCTTCACTGCCGATCCCCGGACTGTTGGCCGAGCAACCAAAGTAGGTCGGCTCTCGTACGAAGAGATGCTGGAACTTGCAGCGGTAGGCGCCAAAGTTCTGCATCTGCGCTGCGTGGAGTATGCCCGTCGCTTTCAGATTCCCATTCACGTGCGATCAACCTTTTCTACTTCTGAGGGCACCTGGGTGCTTGCCGATCCGACCGAAGGAGGAACCGTGGAACAGCCGATCATCTCGGGCGTTGCCGCCGACCTGAACGACGCCAAGATCACTATTGTGGGGGTTCCGGACGAACCGGGTATCGCTGCTGAGATCTTTCAGGCACTTGCCAATGCCGGGGTAAATATCGACCTCATCGTGCAGAACGTCAGCGAGGCAAGTACCCACTTGACTGATGTGACTTTCACCTGCCCCAAGGGCGATCTTGGTCGGGGGATGCAAGCGTTGCTGGACTCGCAGGACAAGATTCGGTTCGCCAATCTGGCCAGTGATGAGGACGTCGCCAAGCTGTCGCTGGTCGGCGCTGGCATGAGGTCCAACCCGGGAGTCAGCGCGACCTTTTTCCGGGCATTGGCCGAGGCGGATGTGAACGTGGAAATGATCTCTACCTCAGAGATTCGAATCTCCGTGGTCACCCGCACCGGGGATGCTGAGCGGGCGTTGCGTGCCGTGCACACTGCTTTCGGCTTGGATGCCGACGGCGAGGCGGTTGTCTACGCAGGCACCGGAAGGTAGTGAACACAATCGATATCGTTCGACCAAAATTCGTCTGCCACCGAGCCGCTGCATAATGCCTGTGGCGACTTGCGGCGCCTGCTGCGACATGCCGAAATATGACCAAAGGCCCGGGGGCACACCCCAGGCCTTTGCTCGCGTCGGGGTGACAGGATTTGAACCTGCGACCTCTTCGTCCCGAACGAAGCGCGCTACCAAGCTGCGCCACACCCCGCTGAAGCCCCAAGTTTAGCCCAGTGGTCAGCCGCTGCTGACGTCGCTACCGGTCAAGGTAAGCAGGACCGCCTCTGGTGGGCAGGCGAACCGCACTGGTGCGTAAGGAGACTGCCCCATGCCTGCAGAGACTTGCAGCCACGTCGATGAATCTGTCGGGTAACGGTGAAGGCCGCGAGCCAACTTTCGAGGGAGATCGCAGTTGGTGACCAACGCCCCATAGCCCGGTACCCGCAACTGGCCACCGTGGGTGTGGCCCGCCAGCATCAGATCGGCTCCGTCGGCGCTCATCGCATCTAGCACCCGCAAGTAGGGGGCATGCGCGACACCCAGTCGAAGGTCTGCGGAACGTTCGAACGGACCTGCGACCCGGTTGTAATCATCGAGGCCAATGTGTGGGTCATCAACACCCCGAGCATCCACTGCTAGGCCGGCAAGGCTGAGGTGGGCGCGACGGTTGTCGAGATCCAACCAGCCAGCCCGAGTCAGGCCATTAACCAGATCTGGCCACGGTAGGGGTTCTCGACTGGTCTCTAACTCCGACGGGCCGCGCAAATAGCGGGCCGGATTGAATGGTCTCGGCGCGTAGTAGTCGTTGCTGCCCAATACAAAGACCCCCGGTGCCGCCAGCAGTGGTCGTAGTGCCGCCAAAGCCACTGGCACAGCCGCGTGATGGGCGAGGAAATCTCCGGTCACGACGGTGAGGTGCGGATCCCAATCAGCCAGGGCAGCGAGCCACTGAGTCTTATCGCCCTGCGAGGGGGTGATGTGAAGATCCGATAGATGCAGAACTCGTAGTGACTGAGCACCGGCAGGAAGGATCGGAAGGGATTCCATGCGCATGCGGTAGCGCTTAGTTTCCGCTACCGACCAAGCCAGTCCCGCTACTGCCGCAACACTTCCGAGTGCCGCGATTTTGGCGATGGATCGGGACATGCGTTCTATCGTGCCACCATTCTCAGCTAGTGCGTTGACCGGATGGCGGGTTGAGTACCCGACTGGGCGCAAACACGCCACAATGGGCGCTATGTCCACCATCAAGGAACAACTGCGCCAAGATCTCACCTCCGCTATGAAGTCCGGTCAAACGGAAGTTGTGGCCACTATCCGGATGGCCTTGACGTCGATCAGCAAGGCGGAGGTGTCTGGCGATGCCGCCAGAGAACTCAGCAATGATGAGACCGTCTCGGTGCTGGCCTCTGAGACCAAGCGGCGACGCGAAGCAGCCGGTGAATTCGAAAAAGCAGGACGGGACGATCTTGCGGACAAGGAAAAGTCGGAGGCAGATATCCTCGCTCGCTACCTTCCGCAGCCGCTGTCCACCGAGGAGTTGCAGCAACTAGTTCAACTGGCGGTCGCAGCTGCTCAGGAGCAAGGACTGGCAGGTGGCCGTGCGATGGGTTCAGTGATGAAGGACCTGAAGGACAAGACTCTCGGTCGAGTGGATGGCGCCGAACTTGCTGCGACAGTTAAACGGGAATTGGGGATCGGCCAGTAGGGGTCCAGGCGAACCGCAATCGCGGTTCGAATCCCGAGTTACTCGAAAGTGAACTCAGGCAGATTTTGAAGCTCCTCTAGTTCATCCAGGGTGAGCGTGTTCTGGTCATCGCCTGCTGGCTGCTTGTCCTTGTCTTTCTTTTTCTTCTTGTCGTCGGTCGCATCGAGTCGGATGTCGTAGTCTCGGGGATCGCCACCGAACCCGCGGTAGGGCAGGCCTGAGTGTGCTCCACTCATTGCGGAGCGCCAAATGGGACCAGGAATCGTAGCGCCGTAGACCGTGGAGTAGTAACTACCGTTGATGACCACGTAGTTGAGTGGATAGCGGTAGCCACCGCGTGGGTCGCCAACCCAAACCGCCGCGGCGATCTGTGGGGTGTAACCCACGAACCAGACCGCCGATGAGGTGTCTGTCGTACCCGTCTTACCCGCGATGGGGCGACCGAAGGAGGCGCCGGGATAAGTGCCGCCACCGCTCACCGGCCCTCGCAGCAGGGTTGTGATGGTATCGGCGACGTAGCTGCTCAAGACTCGACGGCACTGCGATTGGAACTTGTAGACCTTCTTGCCCTGGGTACGCTTAATGGAGTCGATGGGGTTGGGCTTGCACCACACCCCGTCGTTAGCGAAGGCGGCGTAAGCACCCGCCATGTCCAGTGGAACTACTTCGTTGGCCCCTAGGACGAAGGAGGGTACCCGGTTGAGTTTCTTGCCGTTGCCCTTACGGATACCCATGGCCTCGGCGATCTCGGCCTGCCGACAGAGACTCACCATCTGTTCCAGGCCGACGAAGAAGGTGTTAATCGAACCTTTGGTCCCGGAATACATCGTCTCGACGCCACCGCCACCTTTGACGGTGTACGGCGGGAAGTTGTAGCCGTCACAGTCACGGAAGCCATAGAAAGTCTTCTGAGACGGGGAGGTGATCGCAACCGAAGGGGAGATGCCTTTCTCTAAGGCCGCGGCCAACGTGAACGGCTTGAAGGTTGACCCGGACTGCATCCCGATGGTGCCGCCCTCAGACTTACGGACGTTGTAGTTGTAGGCGGTCTTTCCTTGACCCTTGCGGCCCCACTCGGTGTTCTGCGTCATCGCCAGGACCTTGCCAGTGCCAGGCTGGACCATGCTGATGGCGGCAGCCTTGTTGCTGGGATCACCGACTGGAATCCGGTTCTTCACAGCCGAGTCTGCGGAGCGTTGCGCTTGCGGTGTGAGGGTGGTCTTAATAACCAATCCGCCAGTGCGGAGTAGGTTGATCCGTTCGCGGCGAGTCGCCCCGAAGGCGGGCTCGTTGCGAATGTAGTTCAGCGAATAGTCGCAGAAGTAGGGGGAGTCAGAAGTGGGGCAGCCGTTAATGAAGACCTTGTGGTCGAGGTACGACTTCATCTTCGTGTCTACAGCTTCTTGGTACTCGGTGGGTGTGATGTAGCCGAGCTTGCGCATCGCCAGCAAGACCTCATTGCGTCTTTCGGTTGAGTCTTTGGGGTTGCGGACTGGGTCGAAGGCGCCGGGCTGTTGAACGGTGCCAGCAATGGTGGCGGCCTCCACCAGTTTGAGTTTCCTGGCGGGTTTGTTGAAGTAGGTCTGTGCTGCGACCTCTATCCCGTGGGCACCGGAACCGTAGTAGGCGATGTTCAGATAGCCCTCAAGGATTTCGTCCTTGGTTTTAGTCTTTTCCATCGCGATTGCATAGCGCGCTTCGCGCAGCTTCCGCTCGACCCTCTGCTCGGTGGCAGCCGCTTGTTCTTCCTCGTTACTCGCACTGTTCAGCAAAATCTGCTTCACATACTGCTGGGTGATGGTGGAGCCACCCTGCCGAATCTCACCACTGGATTGGTTCGTGGCAAGGGCGCGAATCGTGCCGCGAACGTCGACTCCGTTGTGCTCGTAGAAGCGAGCATCTTCAATCGCAATCATGGCTTCCTGCATGACCGGGGCGATCTTTTTGAGCGGAACCACCTCACGGTTTTGGTCGTACAAGTACGCTATCCGCTTGCCATTGGCATCAACGATTTCGGAGCGTTGCGACAAAACTGGGTCTGATAGTTCCTTGGGGTAGGACTCGAAGGCATCGATAGCAGTCTTGGCGAGGATGCTTGCTGCTCCCAGAGTGGGCATGGCAATCGCTGCTGCGAAAACGCCCGCAATCAAGGATGTCACCAGGAAGGCAACGACGAGAACTAGGCGACCATCCTCGGCGCCGGCACGATTGGCTGAACGATCACCAGAGCGCAGCGTGAAGCGCCCGTTGGACTGATCGCGAGACGATGCAGTTGACATTTTATCTTGCCCCACCCGTGGCGATGGCGAATCTCCAGACATAGACATACGACCTTTAGGGTACGGCCTCAGGTTCAATGCGCCGACAATCCAAACCGAATCGAAATGTGATGATTATTAAATAGTCTTTTGTGACTATAGGACTTAGTAGATATGTGCCTGTGATCTCCGTCACGCTCTGATTAGTGTCCGTCACATCGAGCGTTGTCGAGACTTTCTGAGCCCGTCGGCAGACAAGTCCCAACGCCCTGCGAAAGGGCCTAAGAGATGGTCTGGAATAGCGAATGGGCTGCCCACGCTGCTTGCAACGGTACTGACCCGGACGCCCTGTTCGTCCAAGGAGCCGCACAAAATCGCGCCAAGCAGATTTGCCTTGGCTGTGAAGTGAGGACTGAGTGCCTCGCGGATGCGCTAGACAATCGAGTTGAGTTCGGGGTCTGGGGCGGCATGACGGAACGAGAGCGACGTGCGCTGCTGCGGCGGCGCCCAGACGTCAGTTCCTGGCGACGCTTGTTGGACACCGCCCGCATCGAACACGCACGTCTCGATCCTGATCTTGAGATTGAGCCATTGGTGCCACAACAGAGCCAACCGATGGAGCAGTTCGCCCCACAGCAGCGGCTCTAGTTGACGAGGCAGGTAACAGCGGCGGCCTCTTAGCAGAAGGCCTGCACCTGCCTGATCATTTCTCACCGGTATCACCCGGTGGTTGTTGCCTCGGTTAGGTAGTCACCGATCTCGCGTAAGCCTTCCAAGTCGTGAACGTCATCCGCAAGCGCGGGAATCACGGCTTGGCTGACGGCAGGATGTGCCGCAGTGAAACGTTCCGCAATGTGGCGCTGCCGTTGAGCCTTGTGCATGGTGTCGGCGTGCATGTGCAGCAACGCTGCCGTCTCGCTATGGTCGTGCGATTTTTCCAGCCGTTCAGCGGCTACCACTGCCTCTTCGGCAGACAGCGAATGCCCAACCGGCAATGTAACTCGATTGAGCACCATCCCGGCCAGTGGCATGCTCTCCTGGGTCAGCCGTTCGACGAAGTAGGTGGCTTCCCGCACCGCATCTGGCTCCGGTGCCGCGACTACGACAAAAGCGGTACCAGGCTCCTGCAAGATTGCGTAGGTTTCATCCGCCCGCTGTCGAAATCCACCGAAAATACTGTCGAGGGCTTGGATGAAGGTCGAGACTTCCACCAGGAGTTCCGTCCCCAGCACTTTCTTCACCGCCCCAGCGGCGAGACCAAGACCAACCCCCACTACCCGGCCCAAGCCACGGCCGGCGCCCTTCGCTGGTCCAGTGAACAGCCGAATGAACTTGCCGTCCAAGAAAGAGCCAAGCCGCTGTGGTGCGTCCAGAAAGTCCAATGCGGAGCGCGAGGGCGGAGTATCCACCACGATCAAATCCCAGATGTCCCCTAGGTCGGATTGCCGGCGGAGCTGGCCGAGCTTCTCCATTGCCATGTACTCCTGTGTGCCGGCAAACGAGCTGGAGAGAGCCTGGTAGAACGGATTCTCGAGTACTTGAGCGGCTCGCTCGGGGTCTGAGTGCGCTTCAACGAGTTCGTCGAAGGTCCGTTTCATATCCAACATCATGGCGTCGAGGGAGCCATCACCCGCAACGCCGGGCACGGACCGTGGGGTGTTGTCCAAGTGGCTGAGCCCCATGGATTGCGCCAGGCGTCGTGCCGGATCGATGGTCAAGACAACGACGCGACGACCCATTTCTGCGGCACGCAGCGCAAAAGCTGCAGCTGTGGTGGTTTTGCCGACGCCACCACTGCCACAGCACACCACGATTCGAGTGTCCGGCGAGCCGAGCATGGCATCGACGTCGAAGTTGGGTGCGGGGCTGATGGTTGTCATTGTTGTGCCTGTCCCACTATTGCACCGGCCAACTCGTAGAGCCCGCCGAGATCAACTTCATCGAGTTGCGGCAAATCGACGAGTGGGACGTCTAGTTCGGCGAGACGATCGCGCTCGCGTCGCTGCAAGCGAACTCTCACGGCGTGGTTGATGCCTTCCTGGGTGAGAGCAGCCACCAGATCAGGGTCGGGGTCATCAATGCCCGCTGCCGAAAGGTCAGTGGCGATAGCTGCAGCTGGCACCGGCACGTCAGCTGCTAGCGCCTCGTCGGACAAATCTTCAGCGCGTTGCCTGTTTACGAAGATCGATCCCACTAGTAGGCCCGATTCGCGCAACTCACGGACCCCATCAATAGTTTCCTGCACCGGCATCTCTTCCAGCAGCGTCACGAGGTGGACGGCAGTCTCCGGACTGCCGATGACTCGCATCACCGAATCTGCTTGGTTCTTGATGGGTCCCACCCGCGCTAGCGAGCCAACTTCTGTGTTGACGTTGAGAAATCGCGCGATACGGCCAGTCGGTGGCGCGTCCATCACCACGGCATCCCATACCGGTCGACCCTGCTCGCGACGCCGGACCGCTTCACCGGTTTTGCCGGTAATCAACACATCGCGCAATCCGGGCGCGATAGTGGTCGCGAAGTCAATGGCACCGATCTTCTTCAGCGCAGTACCACCACGTTTGATGTTGTAGAACATGCGCAGATACTCCAAGACCGCAGCCTCGGGATCTACCGCTTGGGCAACGACCTCCCCCCGACCGGGTGCTACCGCGACGCGAGTCTCGTCGTAAGGCAGCGGTGGCACATCGAAAAGTTGTGCAATCCCCTGGCGCCCTTCGACCTCCATCAGCAGTACTCGGTTTCCGCCGGTGGCTAGCGCAATCGCCAGGGCGGAAGCCACGGTCGTCTTGCCAGTACCACCTTTGCCCGACACGACATGTAGCCGCACGCCGGGCCAAAGCTTTGATGCCATGCCCTGAGACTATCCGGCGGGGTCTAGGGTCGTGCTATGACCAAATGGGAATATGCCACCGCACCGGTTCTGATTCACGCAACCAAGCAGATCTTGGACAATTGGGGCCAAGACGGTTGGGAGTTGGTGCAGATCGTTCCGGGACCCAATCCGGAGAATGTTGTGGCCTACTTCAAGCGACCGTTGTCGTGACCCTGGTTGCGGATCGGCTGGCGCAACGCGGGTTGACGATGCCGGCACCACCAGCAGCCTTGGCGGCCTACGCTCCGGCTGTGTTGCGGGGTGGCTGGATATACACCGCGGGCCAATTGCCATTGCGAGATGGTGCTCTCGTCGCGACGGGGCGACTAGGTGAAGGTGTGGATGTCGAAACTGGTGCTGCTGCCGCCGAAGTGGCGGCGCTCAATGCGTTAGCTGCGATGGCCGGAGTGGTGTCGGACCTGGATCAGGTTCAACTCGTGAAGGTCGTCGGCTTTGTAGCCAGCACGAGCGACTTCACTGACCAGCCCAGCGTGATCAATGGCGCGAGTCTGCTATTCGCTGACGTTATGGGTGAGGTAGGTACCCACGCGAGATCTGCGGTGGGAGTGGCTTCGCTGCCGCTGAATGCGCCGGTGGAGATCGAAGTCGTGGCCCGGCTAGGAGATGAGGGCGCTGTCGGTGGTTAGCCCGGAACGTCCCAGCTTCACTTTGCCAGCGGAACTCGACCGTCGGGCTCAGGAGTTGCTGTCGGACGGGGGCGCTTGGCAGCCACCACCGGTTCATGATGCCGCGACGCTCATGCTGCTGCGATCGGGCGAGGCTGGGCTGGAGGTGCTGCTGCAGAAGCGACCGACCGCCATGGCGTTCGCAGCGGGCATGTACGTCTTTCCCGGTGGTCGCGTCGAAACCAGTGATGCTGATGAGCACGTACCGTGGCAGGGGCCACTCGACTATGAGCCGTTTCCGCTGAAAGACGATGCCCAACCGACCGCTCACTTCCGCGCGTTGACCGTCGCTGCGGTCCGAGAAACCTGGGAGGAAGCGGGTATCGCGTTGATGACGGGAGAGCCAGCACCGCCGCCTGAATCTAACGTTGAGTTCCTGGCTTGGCTGCGGAAAGAGAATCGAGCGGTGGCTGGCGAATTCTTGTTCCCTTGGGTGCATTGGGTGACTCCCGAGGTGGAGCGTCGACGCTTCGACGTCAGGTTCTTGGTGGCGCAGGTACCGTCTGGCGCCGAAGGGGCCGACATGAGTAGCGAGACTGAGGAAACCCGCTGGATATCACCGGAGGAGGCAGTAGCCGCAGCAGTCGACGGAGCGTTGCCCATGCTGCCACCCACCGCTGACGCCTTGCGGCAGTTAGTGGGCTTTGCCGATCCGGAATCGGTGCTAGCAGTTGCTCGTACCCGGCGGCCGCGGCCGCTCCTGCCGCGCCCCTGGCGGGTAACCGACGGAGTAGTGGACTGGCGGTTGGAAGATGCTTACAGCGGCGAAGTGATCAGCTCATGAGCGGGTCGCCTGCCGTTATTGGTTCGCTGGACCCTTGGTTTGGCGGCGATGTGGTGGCTGGCGTGTGCTGTGTGCTCGCGCCCAACCCGTCGGCGATGACGCTGGACGGCACCAATACCTGGATTTTGTGGGGCAACGGACCAGCCGTGATCGTTGATCCAGGTCCGAATGATCCGGAGCATCTCGCGGCAGTGGCGGCAGAACTGGCGCAGCGAGAGTTGGTGCCGGCCGAAGTCCTACTGACCCACGGGCATGCCGATCATTCCGCCGGAGCGCGGATGTTTGCCGCCCGGTGGGATGTCCCGGTACGAGCTCTCGACCCGACTCACCGGCTAGGCAGCGAGGGGTTACTAGACGGGCAGCGTATTCGTCAGGGTGATCTGGAGTTAGAAGTGATCGCCACTCCCGGTCACACCTCCGACTCGCTGTCCTTTCACCTACCGCAGGCTGATGCGGTGCTCACCGGCGATACAGTCCTGGGTCGGGGTACCTCCGTGGTGGCCTGGCCAGATGGCTCGCTGACCGACTATTTGACCTCGTTGCAGCGGCTTGCGGAATTAGCTAGTGAACACTCCCTGGACCGCGTGCTACCTGGCCATGGCCCAACACTGACTCGACCGGCTTCACTCCTTGCTGAGTATCGCGCCCATCGGGAAGAGCGGCTGGACCAAGTGCGTGCTGCTATCGCTGCGGGAGCGAAGTCGGTGACAGACATCGTGGAGCGGGTCTACCAGCCACTGCCTGCCGGGGTGTTGCCGGCGGCCCGGGCGTCGGCTGCGGCGCAGTGGGCACACTTACACCAGGTGGGGGAGGTGGCGCCGCCAGCTGATTGGTCGAACTAGTCGAGCTGGCAGCGGGTGGGTGAACTAGCCGCCGCTGCTGATGGGCGGCAGCAAACTTACTTTGCTCGCCGCCCCAACCGCTCGCTGTCGATCAGAATGACGGAGCGGGATTCCAACCGGATCCATCCCCGAGCGGCGAAGTCTGCTAGTGCCTTGTTGACCGTCTCGCGGGAAGCCCCAACTAGTTGGGCGAGTTCCTCCTGCGTCATGTCGTGGGTAACGCTGGTGCCGTCCTCAACGGGTACTCCGAAACGCTCCCCGAGATCGGTGAGCGCTTTCGCCACTCGGCCAGGAACGTCAGAGAACACGAGGTCCGACATTGCCTCATTGGTCCGCCGCAGTCGGCGGGCCAATGCACTCAGTAGCGCTTCAGCGACTTCCGGTCTGCCCGATAGCCAGGGGCGCAGGGCGTCGTGGCTGAGCTCTCGTGCCGCTACGTCAGTAAGTGCGGTAGCTGTAGCCGCCCGCGGGCCAGGATCGAACAGCGAAAGTTCACCGATCATCTCACCGGGGCCGACGATGGCCAGCAGCGCATCCCTGCCGTCTGTGGATGCGGTGCCCAGTTTGATCTTGCCGCGTTCGAGGACGTAGAGCCGATCGCCCGGGTCCCCCTCGCGGAACAGGACCCCGCCCTTCGGTATTCGGATCAAGTTGGTGGCAGCCCGGAGTGCGGCAGCAGCCTCTGGATCCAATGCGGAAAAGAGCGGCGCCTGCATCAGGACGTCGTCCACGAACTCCTCCAAACCGGGCGATCGTGGCTAGTGTGGCGCAAAGCGCCGACGGATACGAACCGAACGGGCGCAAAAGTCAGTAGATCAGGCGATTCCCAGGCGTTCCTCCATGGCAACCAGCGCTAGTCGGGGTTCCTCGCGGTACCGGGTTATCAGTTCAGCAGTAACGCCATCGATGCGATCGTGCAGCTCGCGACGATAGGTGCTCAAGTCTTCTTCTGCTCGCTCGAGGTCAGCGATCAAGGCATCCCGTTCAGTGGCAGTTTCAGTAGCGACTCGGTTCCACAAAGCACTGAGATCGGGGAGCGGTGGGATGTCATCGATGGGTCCCACGCTGAGCGCAGCAACTCGCCGATGCGAACTCTGGGCATCAGTCAGCAGCCGAGATAGTTTCTCTACCGGCTCTTCCCCGGTGTGGTCGCTGTTGATCACGTCAATACGAGCTTGGATCAGACGCCGCCAGTAGGAAACCTTGGATTCCTCCTCAGTAAGCCCCGATCGCATGGTGCGAAGCTCGGCTAGTTCCACGGATGTGAACTTGGGGTCCCGAACCCGTTCAACTTTCGCAGCAGAGCGCCCCGACGTCGACTTGTCTTTCGCTTCGGGCATTATCGCTCCTGTCAGTCAGGGTGTACCTGTACCTATCGGAGTCATCGCCTGCCCAGAAGATTACTTGAGCTAGTTACTCCATTCGGGTGAATCGGGTGCTGATCGCTTAAGTCCCCTAGGGTGACTAAGGTGAGCAGCGACCGGTCGGATCAGCAGCCCACGCCCACGGGAGAATCCCGATTGGCACTAGTGCGCCGAGCGCGAAGGATTCTGCGGACCCTCGAACAGACTTACCCCGATGCCCGCTGTGAACTCGAGTTTGCCGACGCGTTCCAACTGCTCTGCGCGACGGTGCTGTCTGCTCAATGCACGGATGTGCGAGTCAACTCAGTGACGAAAGAACTCTTCCGTCGATTCCCCGACGCGGAATCTCTTGCGGCGGCCGAGCCGGCGGAAGTGGAGAGCATCATCCGTCCTACCGGATTCTTCCGAGCGAAGGCCGCAAACTTGCTAGGGCTCGCGCAAAGCCTGGTGACCGACTACGACGGCGTCGTACCCGACCGACTTACTGATTTGGTCGTATTGCCCGGGGTGGGTCGCAAGACTGCCAATGTCGTGCTGGGCAACGCTTTCGATATTCCCGGAATCACCGTGGATACCCACGTTGGTCGACTATCGCGCAGAATGGGCTTCACCGATCATGAGGATCCGGTGAAGGCAGAGCAGGACCTGATGGCGATCTTCCCCCGCAAGACGTGGACCCAGATGTCGCACGTCATGATCTGGCACGGTCGACGTTGCTGTCACTCACGGCGCCCGGCCTGCGGGGCCTGCCCAGTCGTGCAGTGGTGCCCCGGGGCGGGGATTGGCCCGATGGACCCAGAAGAGGCCGCAAAGCTGCTCAAGGGGCCGCAATGAACTCGCCAAGAGAGCGTCGCGGCCCGCGGGCGGTTGCACGCGGCATCGTGACGCTGGCGCTGCTAGTGGTGGTGGCAAGTTGCTCTTCGTCCGAACTCGAGGATGTTGGCGCTGCTGCCGGTACGGATGCGGTACCGGACAGTTCTGCGCCAGTCATTTCAGCGCAACAAATCGACACCGCGCCGCCCTGTGAGGGCTTCCCCGAATCCGGCCCTCGAGGGCTACCGTGTTTGGGGCCCGGACCCGAGGTGGATATCGCTACGTTGCCGGGGCCGACTTTGGTGTCGGTATGGGCATCATGGTGTGGCCCCTGCAAAGAAGAAGTTCCAGTCCTAGCTGAATTCGCTAACTCTGGTGGTTCGGTGTTGGGAGTCAATGCGGCCGATAGCCCGGAAGCGGCTGCAGCATTCTTGGCTGATCTGGATGCCCAGTTCCCGTCGGTACAGGATGTGGAATCCCGCACCAGAGTGGATCTAGGTTGGGTGGGGCCACCATTCAACGCCATTGTTGTTGCGGGCAATGTGGTCTACCGATTCGACAAAGCGATCACCGACATTTCGCAGATTCGGCGGGCGTTCAAGCGGGTAGCTGGAGAAGCCTGATGGCGAAAGAGGCGTGGCTGGCGGAATCAGCGCTACCCGAGCTGCCGAACTGGCTCGGTGACGTAGTCACTGCGGTTCGGAAGCTACGAATCGAGGACTTGGGCTTAATGAGGCCGCCGGAGCAGGGCGGCCGGGCTGGCGCGGTCCTTATCCTTTTTGGTGAGGGAGAGCTGGGGCCTGATGTACTGATCCTGCAGCGCGCGGCCGAGATGAGAGAACACGCGGGTCAACCAGCATTCCCTGGTGGTGCGGTGGACTCGACTGATGTGGACTCGGTGGCGGCAGCGCTGCGGGAGGCCCAGGAGGAGACCGGTGTGGAGCCCACCGGGGTAACGGTATTTGGGGCGTTGCCAGACCTCTGGTTGCCCCCGTCGGGCTTCATCGTCACTCCGGTGCTGGGATGGTGGCTGGCGCCGATACCGGTAGGTGTCATGGATCCCGCCGAAGTCGCGGCCGTTCACCGAGTGCCAATCTCTGATTTGTTGAATCCGGCCAACCGCGTCGAGGTGATCCATCCATCGGGATACGTGGGACCCGGCTTCGAAACCCACGACATGTTGGTGTGGGGCTTTACCGGGGGACTACTATCGCAGCTCTTCGACGCGGCCGGCTGGACCCAACCCTGGCTACCTGCTCGCAAGGTTCCGATCGAGACTTAGCCATGGCTGTTTCGCGGCAGATTCATCGAGCTAGTCCAAGGAGTCGAGCCAGCGCAGAATGAGACTGTTGAAGGTGTTCGGATCTTCTTCCTGCGGGAAATGTCCGACACCGTTCATTTCGTGTCGTTCGTATCTGCCCACTACAAAATCTTCGCTGCCGTCGTAGGTTCGGGTGAGAAGCGAGCCGTCGTTGTGTCCTAGTACCTGCAGGACCGGTTGTCGGATGGGTTGGGTCATGGCATCGGCGAATTGACGGCCATCTTGCCGGGGAACGGCGCGGACCGCCCAACGGTGATATTCCAAGGCACAGTGAGCGGTCGAACCGAACTGCATCGCGGCTCGAAAGGCATCGGCTGACTCGTTATCTGGCCAGCGATCCGGACCCGACCACCGCCGCAAAATCTGCTCTACCTCTGCGGCATTGTCACGCAAGAGTTTTCGTTCCGGGCGGAAGGGGACCTGATATCCGATGGCGTAGCGCGATAGTTTGCGCTGCTCCGGATCGGAAATGAATCCTTTACGCAGCATGTTCGGGTGCGGCATAGAAACCGGCACCAACGCCCGGATCGCCGACCGGCGTAGTGCAGCTGCGGTCCAGGCGATGAGACCGCCCCAGCCTTGCCCGATGACGACGGCTTCCGAACGGCCTAGTGAGCGGATAATGCCAGCGGCATCCGCCGAGAGGTTGATGGGGTCATAGCCGTGTGGGGTGTGATCGGAGCCGCCGTAGCCGCGGAGATCGACTGCTACGGCGTGGTAGCCGGCCTCCGCCAACTGTGGCAAGAGGTGACGCCAGGTCCACCAGAACAACGGGAACCCGTGTAGCAGTAGCACCAGTGGCCCGGAACCCATTTCGGCAGCGTGAAAGCGAACGCCGTTCGCTGCTATATCGCGATGTTTCCAAGGGCCCTCAGCCCAGATCGCATCCTCGGGGGTGGGCACCACCCATCATTTCCCTGAGTGGCCAACCGGCCCCTTGCCGACAGCGGGAGTTTCGGTATCAGTCGATCCAGCGAGTACCTGTTGGGTGCGCTCCAACTCTTTCTTGGAGAGTTCGAGACCGTTGCTCATCTTCTTTGCCTTGGCTCGACCTGCTGCTGCGAGGACGGCCGCCACCAGAATGAGTGCCAGCGCTACGATTCCAAATCCCGCCCATTCCGGCAGTCCCACCGCGACCAATACATAAGCCAGGGTGATCAAGAGAAAGACGATGGCCAGAATTCCGATAAAGGCGGCGCCAGCGAAAAGCCCGCCGGTGCTACCAGCCTGCTGCGAACTGGTGCGTACCTCGCGCTTGGTGAGTTCCGTCTGATCCTGAACGAGCTGTTTGGCGTCGCTGGTCACTGATTTCAGCAGTGCACGGATACCGCCTTTGGCCGGGCTTTCTGCCACGTCTCCTCCTCGTCACGGTGGGTCGGTTGACCGACCAGTACATCCTGACACCCTAGTGGGTGGATCGCGGTGGCGGCTCGCCCAATGGTGACCTGGCAAGATCAGGCGTTCCGGTCCTCTTGGTAGACGTCGGGAATACCATCCTGATCTTCGTCCGCTTCCTCCACCGCTGCTACCTGGGCGTAGTAGCGGTTGCGGGAGCGCAGCATGATCGTGGCGAGAACCGCGGCTAGCAGTGACGCGGCCAAAACGCCAAGCTTTGCTGCGTTGAGGGTTTGGTCGTCGGTAAAGGCCAACTCCGAAATCAGCAACGAGACCGTGAAACCTATTCCGGCAAGCAGTCCGACCGCGAGTACATCGCGCCATTTGATGTGACTGCTCAGTTGAGCTCTAGTGAACTTCGCCATCAGCCAGGCTGTTCCCACTACTCCGATTGGTTTGCCGACCACCAAGCCGATGATCACGCCGAGAGCTACTGGGCTGGCGAGAACCTCGCCTACTGATTCATCTCCCAGGCTCACACCTGCCGCGAAGAAGGCGAAAATCGGCACGGCGAACCCAGCAGAAATGGGGCTCCAGCGATGTTCGGCGATATCGCCGGGACTCTTCTCTTCCCCGGGATCTTTCTTGACCCGGGTCAACAGACCCGCGGCCACACCGGCAACTGTGGCGTGGACACCACTGGCATGCATGAAGCCCCACGCAATGAACACGATGACGAAGTACACCGGCCAGCCGACGAAGCGGCGCTTCTGCAGGTATGCGTAAAGCGCCAAGAAGGCCACCGATGCAGCGAACTCCCAGGCGTTGAAGTAGTCGGAGTAGAAGATCGCAATCACCAGGATGGCCCCAAGATCATCCACAACAGCCAGTGACAGCAGAAAGGCACGCAACGCGACCGGAAGATTGCGTCCGACGACTGCGAGTACCGCAAGGGCAAAGGCAATATCGGTCGCCATCGGGATACCCCAGCCCGTTACTCGACCGTCCTCGGCAAAGACGTTTACTCCGATGTAGAGCAGGGCTGGCAAGATCATGCCGCCCAAGGCAGCCGCTAGGGGAACCGCCGCTTTGGAAGGCTTGGCGAGGCTGCCGAGCTGTAACTCGTACTTCAATTCGATACCAGCGACGAAGAAGAAGATGGCCAGCAGTCCGTCAGCGGCCCAATCCGAGACGGTGAGATCCAGATGCAGCGCCTCCGGCCCGATGACGGTCTCGGAGATTTTCTGGTACCACTCTGCCAGCCCACTGTTGGCAACAATGAGCGCGGCGGCGGCAGCGGTGAGCATGAGGATGCCACCGACGGTTTCATTGCGAAGCGCTTCGAGCGTCCAGGTGCGTTCGCTCAGCGAGAGCCGCCCGAAAAGTCCACCGTTACCGTTGCCAGAATCCGGTTCCGACTGAGGATCTTTAGCCATGTCACTCCCAGCGATGGTTCGCCGCCCGCTTGTGTTGGTGGACCAAGTCGTTGGCCCGGCCCTTTGCCGTCCTGAACCTGACCTTACGATGAATAGCATGCCGGAGCCCGTTGTACCGTCGCCTGCCGACACGACCAACATTGTCAGATCAGCCATACCGTTGGCAGGCCATATCGGCCTTACCGTCACGGAAGTCTCGCCAAATCGGGTGGTGCTGGAGGTGCCGTTTGAGGGCAACACCAACCATGTCGGCATCATGTACGCCGGTGTGCTTTACACCGCGGCGGAGGTACCGCCCGGAATCCTGGCGCTGATCCGCTTTGATCCCACCCGTTTTTATCCGGTAGTGAAAGAGATGACTGTGAAGTTCCGTCGTCCTGGCAATACCGGGATCCGGGTCGTGGCAGAGCTACCGGAGAGCAAGGCGGAACATATTCAGGCTGAAGCCGAGCGGGATGGCAAGTCTGAGTTCACCATGGACCTCGAAGTTCGTGACGAAGCCGATGAGGTCCTCATGACCAGTCACGGCATCTATCAACTGCGCTCTCACTAGCTCGAGCGATTGGCGCAGCTATCGCCAATCGCTCAGTCGGTCGCCCCTGCAGCCAATCCGTCTGAAATCAGATTCATAACCGTGGGATCGGCAAGGGTAGTGACATCGCCGAGTTGTCGATGCTCCGCAACATCTCGCAGCAGCCGCCGCATGATCTTGCCGGAGCGGGTCTTGGGTAGTTCTGGGACCACCATGATTTGCCGTGGCTTTGCGATTGGGCCGATTTCGGTGGCGACATGCTGGCGCAGCTCACCAACCAGCCCGTCACCGTCCTCCACCCCGGCGCGCAAAATCACAAAGGCAACGATGCCTTGCCCAGTGGTGTCATCTGCAGCACCCACTACGGCAGCCTCGGCGACCTTCGGGTGGGATACCAGGGCCGATTCCACTTCAGTAGTAGAAATCCGATGACCCGAGATGTTCATGACGTCGTCTACTCGCCCCAGCAGCCAGATAGCCCCATCTTCGTCCAACTTCGCGCCGTCCCCGGCGAAGTACCGGCCGGCGAATCGGGACCAATAGGTGTCGAGATAGCGCTGGTCATCTCCCCAGATTCCACGCAGCATGGACGGCCACGGCTCATCAAGCACCAGATAACCGCCACTGCCGCGCTCTACCGGATCACCATTGTCGTCAACCACCTTCGCCGAAATGCCGGGAAGTGCGCGCATCGCTGACCCTGGTTTGGCAGCGGTAACCCCGGGTACCGGCGAGATCATGATCGCCCCAGTTTCGGTCTGCCACCAGGTATCCACGATCGGGCAGCGCTTGCCGCCAATCACCTGCCGATACCACATCCACGCTTCGGGATTGATCGGTTCGCCCACCGAGCCCAACAGGCGCAGCGAGGACAGATCGAACGAGTTGGGATGCTCGTCCCCCCACTTCATGAAGGTGCGAATCGCAGTGGGTGCGGTGTAGAGAATGCTGACCTGGTGCTTTTGCACGATCTCCCAGAACCGGCCCCGGTGTGGGGAATCTGGGGTGCCCTCGTAGATCACTTGCGTGGCCCGGTTCGAAAGCGGGCCGTAGACGATATAGGAGTGGCCAGTGACCCAGCCAATGTCGGCGGTACACCAGTAGACATCGCTGTCGGCCTTGAGGTCGAAAACAGACCAGTGGGTGAAGGAAGCCTGGGTCAGGTAGCCACCGGTCGTGTGCAGAATGCCCTTCGGCTTCCCAGTGGTCCCGGAGGTGTAGAGGATGAAGAGCGGATGCTCGGCGTCGAAGGCCTGCGGCGTATGCTCCGTGCTGGCTGGATCAACCACGTCATGCCACCAGACGTCGCGTTCGTTCCAGTCGACCTCAGACCCGGTGCGCCGAACAACTAAGACGTTGCTGACCGAAGGAGTCTGAGCCACCGCTTCATCAACCGCAGGTTTCAGCGGCATAGCACCACCCCGCCGGAATTGTCCGTCAGCGGTAATCACCAGTTTTGCTGAAGCGTCATCGATTCGGCTGCGCAGCGCTTCCGCCGAGAAACCAGCGAAGACCACTGAATGTGCTGCACCAACCCGGGCACAAGCCAACATGGCCACAACTGCTTCCGGAATCATCGGCAGGTAGATCGCGACCCGATCGCCAGCGTTCACGCCGAGAGCAGTCAGCGCGTTCGCTGCTTTGCAGACCTCGTCTTGGAGCTCCCGGTAGCTGATGTGACGGCTGTCGCCGGATTCGGCTTCGAAGATCAACGCGGTCTGATCGCCGTAGCCGGCAGCAACATGCCGGTCGACACAGTTCACCGAGGCGTTGAGCTTCCCGCCGACGAACCACTTGGCGAACGGCGCGTTGCTCCAGTCCAGCGCTTGTTGCCAGGGCTCATCCCACTGCAGTCGGCGAGCCTGTTCCTCCCAAAACGCGATCCGGTCCTCGGCTGCTTCCTCGTAGGCTGCAGCAGTCAGATTCGCGGCAGCGGCGAAACTTTCATCCGGGGGAAAGGTGCGCTCCTCGTGAAGTAGATTTTCCAACGCTTCCTCTGACAACGTGCCCTCCTAGACCAGCAAGTAGCCCGAGGTTATCGCGCAGCTGTTGCCTTCTCGAGGAACTCCACAATTAGATCCGAAAAGACCGAAGATTCATGTGAATCGTCAAAACCACTCGCGTCGCTGCACAACGTAGATCTGATCGAACTCCGGATCCGTCTTGGTTAGGTAGATGATGCCCTCGATGAATCCGATGATGCCGCCGATTCCGCAGGTGAAAAGGGTAATCAGAATGCGCAGCACCCCGCCCCCGATGTCACTTAAATAGAACCGATGTACTCCCCAGGCGCCGAGCAGGATGCCCAGGATGCCGGCTGGGATTCGCTTGCCGCTGTAGTACTGCGGGTAGCCGTAAGCCGTCGGTTGAGCCGGAGGGTAGCCATGGGCGGTTTGCCCCGGTGGAAGTTCGACTGGCGAGGCTGGCTGCGACGGTGGTGGCGGAGCGCCGTTAGCGGGTGGTGGTGGGGTTGGTTGCTCACCCGACTGTTCTGGTTCGGATTGGTCGGTCATCAGGGTCTCCCGGTCATCGTTGCTGGCTACCAGCGATTCGCTGGGGTACAACGCCTAGAAAAAGTGTGGCACGGTTGCCCAGCTGAACTCAGGTGTGCCGAGGATAAGGGCCTCGCCCGGATGCAACGAGCGATAGGTTCCACCATGCTTGTCGCTATGCGACGGAACTCGCACCCAGACCGATCCCCGTACTTACCCTGGCCAGTTCGCTCGCTGGTTGTCGGTGCGGTCGGCACCATGGCCATGACGGTGGCCTACTGGGCAGAACGGCGGGTCCGTGCCGGTAAGTTCCGCGGTGCAAAACGGTTGGCGGATGGCCGCCAGGTGCGGGGCATGGCGACCGATCAAGGACTGGACTATGACGACACGGTCGTTCCGGGCCAGATTGTGGCAAACATCCTGCACCTACCTGACGCGATCAGCAGCCATCCGGGCGAAATCGCTATCGCCTTACGTTGGGGCTACGGGTCCGCCTTCGGTTTCGCGCACGTGTGGCTGCGGCACCGCTACACCGAGCCCACGGCCACTCTTCTATTCGGTGGTGCATTGATGACGGTGACCTTCTCAATGTTCCCGGCATTGGGTGGGACTCCGCCACCATGGAACTGGCCTAAGGATGTGTTGCTGACCTCTTTGGGTACCCATGCGGCCTACGTCCTCGCCTCTGCGATCACTGACGATCTCACCCGCTGACCTGAGCCGGATTTTTCCTTGGTGGCCTTGCGTCGTTACCGTAATGGGGTGACCTCGGATCCACTTCTCGCCCTCGTCGAACTACCCGGTGTGGCCAACGCCGCTGACGAAGCACGCGCCGCCGTGGATGAACTGCTGTGGAACCGGGCAGCTCGCCGCAAGAGCACGGCGCTGTCCGCTGAGGCTGCCGTGGTGGGGGCTTGGTGCAACGCTTCGTTCGAGGGTGCCGAGATCTTGCTCGACTCATTGCGCTCCGGAGCCGTGGAAGATTCACCGATGGGTCGGATCGCGATGCGCACGCTTGCGATGTATTCCGAACTGCCGGCTTCGGCAGATCTGTTGGGGGCCGCACCACTACAGGCGCTGGCCCGGATGCATTCAGTTGCCGCTGTAGGACAGGTGCCGGAATCAGAGTTGGGGCGGCCCCGATCGGTGGACGAAGTGGAGGATTCACTACGGCTGGGTCCGCTCGTGCCTGCAGCGCAGCTGTCCCCGCGACTGCAGGGGCTGTCACAACTGCTCATTAGTTCCAAGCAAACCCCGGCGATTATCCTCGCTGGTGTCGTACACGGTGAGCTTGCTATGCTCAGGCCGTTCAGCGCTGGCTCCGGCACTGTTGCGCGCGCCAGCACGCGGCTCGTGTTGCGGGCTCGGGGCGTTGATCCTGATGGCTGGTCTTTTCCGGAAGCCGGGTTGCGCACACTTGGGCGAAACAAATACCGAAATGCACTGACCAGCTATGCCACTGGTGAGCCGGACGGGGTTGCGGAATGGTTGATTACCCATTCCCGCACGGTTGCGGTGGGAGCTCGGGCAGCGGTCGAGGAGATCGATCACCTGCCAGATGATTCCTAGAACCCAGGGTGGTCCGCATTCAGGCCAACGCGCAGAGGCGTGGTTGGGTCCGGGCCTAGTTGCCGCGATTGCTGCGCTACGACGGGCACGGCATGCTGGCGAGCTCCCGCAGACCAGCCGCATCACCGGAAGAGATCTTTAGCCGCAACATACTCAGGGTGTCGTGCATCAGTGCCCCTCGGTCCTCGACGTGACCTAGGCCCAGGGCATGACCAGATTCATGCTGATACAGCGCTCGTCGGAGGCTGCCGGCTTCTAGTTCGCCAGCATCGTAGGCGTCGATCAAGACAAAGCCACGGTCCGCGATGAGCGCGCTGGCGTCGGAGTTTCCCGAGGAAACCGCTTGTAGGCCCCCGTTACCCGCGGTGCGTCCGGCCACAGCACGCGATCGGTACTCAGCAGGCCCGGCAGATGAACGACCGTGGACGTAGACGATTCCGATCGTTCCCGGTGGGATGGCAGCAATATCAGGCTCACCGTCACTAGCCATGAGTAGTTTGTTTTCGCCGCGGTACTCAAACCGATAGCTATAGTCACTCGCCTCACTCCAACCAGCGAACACTGCTCGCCAGCGTCCTAACTCCATGGCTGGATCCAAGCCCGCCTGGGCTAGCAGGGTGGTGTCCAACTGAAAGCCGATGGTGGCCGGACACCAACGGGCTGGGAACTGGTGATCTGGATCCTTCAGCAGGAACTCATAGGCTTGTGGTGCCGCGTCTGCTCGGGGGACGGTCGCGTTGGCGGTAGTCGGTCCTTGCACAGATAACTCGGGGACTTGTGGCGCTTGGGCGTGAGTTACGGCGACCAGACACACCAAGGCCGCGCCAAGAGCCAATACGCGTAGCGCCTTGTCCAGCCAACTCATATCGAATTAGGTGCGGACTTGGACCGGTTTTGCAGAACAGAGCGGCTCGCTGTCCCCCTATCGGCGCAGTAAACCGGATGAATCGGGCCCGATGTCTCGCAGAACCCGGCGGGATGGCTGTCCACATTCGTGGTGTCGGCGGTACTGTCCCCAGAGCTATCACCGTCCAGGAACGGCTCGCGAAGTTCGTCATTGTTGCTCAGGTACCTCCCCAACCTGGGGCGCAATGACCGAAGGACGGAACTGAGCGTGACGGCGGTGCGAATAGACGTTCTTGATGAGGAACTGCGGAAGTGGGCGAGTGCAGCTGCGACAGCCGCTGGGCTAGCTGTCTCCGAAGTGCGAGCGGATTGCCAAGTAGTGGATCTTGATGCCTGCACAGTCGATCCCACAATGGTCAGCGATCCAGGAACGGTAGTGGTAACTCGGCGTGATGGTGGGGCCAACAAACTAGCCATCGGTCAGTTCGGGATCCCGGAGCTCATCTTTCTACCCGAAGGCGGGGATCGGCTGATTGAGCGGTTGCAATCATTTGTCCCGGACCGCAGCAGCATGCGGTCAGCCAACGTTGTGGTGGTCACTGGAACCCGCGGGGGAGCCGGCAGCACCACCCTCGCAGCTGGGCTAGCCGTAGCAGCAACTGATTTGGGCTCCGTCGTGTTTGTCGATGCGGATCCCGCGAGCGCTCCGGTTGATATCAACGCTGGTGTAGAAAGCGATCGAGGTATCCGCTGGACTGATGTGGTCGATGTAGGCGGTGATTTGCCGGTCAGTGCGCTGCAAGGTCGGATGCCGAGTACTGGCGATGTCGACTGGCTGGCGACACCACTAGGTACCGCAAACTCCTTGTCCTGGCGTTCGGTAACTGATGCGCTGGTGACTGGCTATGACACCGTCATCATTGATCTACCCCGCTACCCGCTGACGGCCACGCCACCACCTGTTACGGCCAGAACCGTTCTGCTCACGACGGTGGAACTGGCCTCACTCAATGCGGCACGAGCCTGGCTTGAATCTGGCCGGTTTGGTGCTGACCCGTTGGTGGCTATTCGATCGGTTGGGGGCCCGCTACGAATCTCGGCCGCGAGCGACACTCTGCCAGCAGTCCGACTACGGGAGATCCCATCACGCAGGGCGTTACGAGGCGCGAGCGATTTCGGCGATATTGCGACTGCGGTAGGGCGAGGAGCCTTTGCCCGGGCCTGTCAGCGACTGTTGCTGGAGGCATTGCGATGACGGCTCGGGCCAACACCAGTGCTGACTTGGCGGATCGGATTCGGGGTTGGTTGGTCGACAATGACCGTGATGCGACCCCGGCCACTGTGGCGGCAGCCCTCAACGAACTGGGGGTAGTGGCGGAGACGCGAGTACATAGCCAGTTAGTTCAGCAGCTCCAGCGAGAGTTGGACGGCGCCGGACCGCTGCAAACTCTGCTCGATCAACCGGGTCTCTCCGACGTCTTAGTCAACGGCGCTGGGGCGGTGTGGGTGGATCGGGGGATGGGCCTGCAGCGGGTGGCTGTGAACGTCGGCGATGAAGATAGCGTACGTCGATTGGCGCAGCGTCTGGCTGCCCAAGCCGGTCGTCGCCTGGATGATGCCCAGCCGTTTGTGGATGCCCGACTTCCCGGTGGTGTCAGATTGCATGCAGCCTTGGCGCCCATTGCATCCCCGGGAACAACGATCAGTCTGCGTACCCCAGCACACCGATCGTTCTCACTGGCGGAACTGCAGCAGGCGGGCGCGATTTCCGCGCCCGGTGTGCAGTGGCTGCATGCCCTGATCGCAGCGCGGTTGTCCTTCCTAGTGATTGGCGGTACCGGCAGCGGCAAGACGACCGTGTTGCGGTGTCTGTTGGAACAAGTACCGGCGGCAGAACGAATTCTGGTCGTGGAGGAATCTGCTGAACTGCGCCCTAGCCACGACCATTGCGTGGCCTTAGAAGGTCGACCGCACAATGCCGAGGGAATCGGAGGAGTGGAACTGAGCCAGTTGGTCCGACAGGCGATGCGCATGCGGCCCGATCGAATCGTCGTTGGTGAGGTTCGGGGTGCCGAAGTGGTGCAACTACTAGCGGCAATGAACACCGGTCATGAAGGATGTGCTGGGACGATTCACGCTAACTCGCCACAGGCGCTTCCCGCCCGAGTTGAGGCACTTGCTGGCGCAGCCGGCCTTGATCGGCCGAGGGCGCACAGTCAACTGGCTGCCGGGTTGGAAGCAGTAGTGCATCTTCGGCGAGACAGTGACGGCCATCGAAGAGTTGTTGAGTTGGGGGTAGTTGTAGTTCGGCAAGGTTTGAGCCGCGTCGTGTCACTAGTCACGTTCACTGACGATCGACCGATCCTGCATCTGCCAAACCACCCGGCGGCCAAGCGGCTACTAGCGGCTCTCGCGGTATGACCTGATGTCGGTTCTGCTGGTTGTCCTCGCGGTGTGGATCTGTCCGCTGCCACGGCTGGGGGCCCTAAGTCGGGTGAAAAGTCGATTGCGGCACGCCCTCCGGCGTCACCGAGACGAACAAGTCGAACAGGAGTGTGACTGGGCCGCCGCGCTAGCGGGTGAATTGCTTGCAGGGAAGGAGCCGTCGGTCGCGCTGCAAGAAAGTCACCACAGTCATCCGATCAGTCCGCACGCGGCTCGCGCCGCTCGGCTAGGGGGCGACATCGCCGCTGCCTTGCGGAAGGACGCCGCCGGTGAGGGATCACTCCTCGCCGCTGTGGCTGGCGTCTGGGATATCGGTCACCGCAGCGGGCTCGGCTTGGCTGAGGTGCTGCAACAACTGTGTGATGGCGAGGCCCGCTCCCGAGACGTGCGGCGGACGCTGCAAGTGGAGTTGGCCGGACCGCGGGCCACGGCACGGTTGATGAGTCTGCTGCCGGCGTTGGGCTTGGGGCTAGGGCTCGTGCTGGGGGCGAATCCGCTGGAATGGCTGACTACCTCGCCGGTCGGGCTGGTGGTGTTGGCAGCGGGCGTCACTGCCAACATCCTCGGGTACCGCTGGATTCGGGCCATTGTGCAGCGAGTGGAGGAAGTCTTGTGAGCGCTGTGCTGGTGGCGTTGGCATTACTACTGCTGCCGAATACAGCTCGACTTCGTGGCGGGCGGAAACGGGTTGGAGCTGGATCACCAACCGTTCGCTTCGATTGGCTGGCCGGTATCGCGGTTGCCGCTCTTGTCGTCGTGCTGTTGCCATTGCCGTTGCCGATCACCCTCGCGGTGGCGGGAGTTGCCGGGGCGATGACCAAACTGCTGGTACCGCAGCGCATCGATGAGTCCGAAGAATGGCGAGAGCTGCGGATCGCGCGGACGCTGCCGGACGCGATCAACCTTTTGGCAGCACTGATCGGTGCCGGCTGCACTGATCAGGTAGCTATGCGCTACTTGGGAGTCTCCGCACCCAATCCGCTCGGTGAGGCGTTTACGGAGGTTGCCAGGATGCTGCAGTTGGGCGCACCAGCTGCAGTGGCATGGCGGCGGGTGGCAACCGATGACCAACTGGCCGCGCTTACCGGGGTGATGGTGCGGCGCAGCGAGACTGGTGCGCCTGTGGTGGCTGAGTTGGATCGCCTCGCCGACGAGGCGCGCCGAGACTATTTCACCAAGGCGCAGTCGGCCGCCCGAGCCGCCGCGGTGAAGTCGGTAGTCCCCCTCGCGGTGTGTTTTCTGCCGTCGTTCTTCCTACTGGGGGTAGTGCCAATTGTGGCCGCATTCGCCCAAGGCCTGATCGGAGGTTGAGGGTTGCAGGTGACTAGCGTGTCCAGCCCGGTTGCAGGATGTGCATGCTGTCATCCGCCTTAGCTGGCATCGGCGGTGCTGGTGGTGACCGGGTCACTCAGAGAACCACGGGTGCGAGCCAAAGGCATTGGCAGAAACCGTTGTGCGGGTCAGCAGGTGGCACTGTAGACCGGATAGAACCGCGGTCAGATATTGCTGCAGCCGGGGCTTTAACCACAACATATGAATCGGGTAGCCGACTAATGGTGAAAGCCCGTGAACGAGGTGAGGGTAGACGGTAATGGACAGTTCGCTGCTGGCCTCGCCGGCGGGCTTCAGCCGCCATCCCACGAAGGATTGTGGCTGCCCGGCTTCGCCGATCAGCAAGTCGAATCCGACGGAATGTCGCCAGGCGACGAAATCCCGAACGTAGGTCAGGCCGTTCAGATAACTGAGCACATCTAGGCGAGCGCTCCCGCTCCACGAGATCGCGGAGTTGCTTCGGCAAAAGGGATGAAAGAGCTCAAGATGTCCTGGTCGATCGAGGAGATCGAAAACTTGGGCTGGACGGCAGAAAAGGCGTCGCGAGGCAGCAATGGGGCGGACGCCGCTCATCGGCTGCCCGCCGTCGACCTCGGGGCGAAGTGAGGTGTTGAGCATGAGGCCCTCGCTGACGTGAAGGTGCTGGGAAGGTTGCATGAAGTATTGCGCGATTTTCGATTCGCGGCTTGCTGCGAGCCGGTGGCTAGCACCGGAATGAAAGCGCGGAGTTTTCCACAGTGTTGCCCAGCTGCGCCCTAGGATCGTGCGGAGGAAAGGGTGAAGGTGGCCAGACTAAAGAGCCCCGTCAGCGGTGGCGATCGTATCTCCAGTCTTGACGCGATTCGTGGAGTCGCCGTCCTCGGGATTCTTCCGATGAACGTGGTGTCGTTTGCCCTGGTCGGTTCTGCCTATATGAACATCAGTGCGCCGGGTACCGACACTTTCTTGGACTGGACAGTTGCCGTTGTCGGCGAGGTCTTTGTTGATCAGAAGTTCATGGCGTTGTTCTCCATGCTTTTTGGTGCAGGGATAGTGCTCTTCGCCGAGCGGGCCAAGGTGAAAACAAGTCACCCAGTGTGGTTGAGCCTCTGGCGAAACTTCCTGCTATTGCTGATCGGGTTGCTGCACGGTTTGCTGTGGGAGGGTGACATCCTCGTCGTCTACGCGCTGCTGTCACCGCTTCTGCTGCTACTTCGCAAGTTGCCCAGTTCGCTCCTGTTGTTCTTGGGAATTGGCATTTACGCGCTGTCGCCGATAGTCGCGGTTTTGGGGCAGATGTTCGCAACTGAGCCGGCTGACTTCGCTGGTTTCTGGTTCGAGGCGGCCCAGTCGGGTGAGCTAGCAGAAGTTGTCTTGATAACCGACGCCTTCCTCAGGGCACTAGGTGCCATGCTCGTCGGTATAGCCTTGTTTCGCTGGGGAGTACTGCAAGGGCAGCAAGAGCGGCTCTTCTATCGCCGACTTGCGATTGGCGGGCTAGTCGCCGGGATCCCGTTGGCAGTTGCGGGAGTTATCTGGGTCTCGCTAGCGGACTACTCGACTGATGTCGCCTTTATCGGGTCGATTCCCAACACCATCGCGACCCTTCCTATGGCGACTGCCTACCTCGCCATCGTCATCTTGTGGAATACCTCGGGGGAGTCGCGTCTTCGTAATCGGATCCGTGCAGTTGGTCGAATGGCACTAACCAACTACTTGTCACAAAGTGTTCTGGGCGTTCTCACCTTCAGCGTTGTGCTAACGCAAGTACCGGTGACGCGTTCGACGGCCGTTGTTTTTGTCTTGCTGGTGTGGAGTGTCCAGTTGTGGTGGTCGTTGCCTTGGCTGAATCGGTTCCGCTACGGCCCGATGGAGTGGGCATGGCGCTGCGCGACCTATCGATCCTGGCAGCCGATTGGCAGATCGAGTGAGTAGTCCGCCAACCTGGCCGACAAGGGGCGACGATGACAACGATCGGGTAACCCGATTACCTGAAGCGACGTTGGGCCCTGGCTCGCGAAGCAATCCGCGAACCAGGGCCCAAATTGGTTCAGCTCAGTGACTGGGTACAGCTAGCTAGGGTTCTTGACCTTCTTCATGATGAAGCCGCCCTCAAAGCCGCTTTCATCACTGCCGTAGGAGAAGTTCACAGCCTTCTTCCACGACCACTTCTTCTTTCCGCCTTCATCCATTGCGTACTTACCCTTGGAAATGAACCACGCTGGCATCGTTGGTTGATTGTTTTCGTAGGTGGCTTCCCACCATAGGAAGTTATGGAACAAGCGAGACGCGTCGTAACAACTGATTACACCGTCGCT
>JAHZLH010000006.1 GCA_022599915.1 Actinomycetes bacterium | reverse complement strand
TCCGGAAACTCTTCAAGTTCCCGCAAGCCACCGCGAACTCGGATCATCGGCCGCGTACCGATGGTGAGATGCAGATCCGAAGCACCCGCATCCATCATGGCGTCCAACACCTCTGGCAGCGAGATGTCGTGCTCTTCAGTCTTGGCTTCCGTTGAGGCCCGCGCATAGGCAGCGTCATCAACAGAAGGCTCACTGATCGAAACGTCGCCTACGTTGGTCGACTGCGGCATAGCCCTGCCCATGGCAGTCGCAGCGTCGTTTTGCTGTGAGGGTGCTGATACCGGCGTTGCCACCGGGGCCGTGAGGGGCGCACTCCTACCCAACGCAGTGGGTGCAGCTGGTGCGGCCTGTTGCGCCTGAGCGGCCCCAGGTTGTGGTGCCGGCGGCTGCTGTCCTGCGGGAGCTGTACCCGGGGCAGGCGGCGCGGCTGCAGGCACAGCGCCAGGCGCTGTTGGCGTGGCACCGGGAGCCGGCGGGGCCGGTTGGGTCGCTACCGGCGGCGCGAGTCGCGGCACAACGCCCTGCTGATCCTCTGCAGCGGGCGCATTTCCCGATTGCGGTTGCGCAGTCATTCCTTACCTCCAGCCCTCTAGGTCAGATCGGCTATTTTCGACCAAACCTTGAATCGGCTTATATCGCTACCCGGAGCACTTCGTCCAAGGAAGTCATCCCGGCTAGCACTTTGTCCATGCCATCGAGTCGCAGCGGACGCATACCTTCTGCCTTCGCTGCCGCGGTGATATCAGCATTGCTAGCACGTTCTACTGAGAGCCGTTCGATAGTTTCGCCGACCTGCATCACCTCATGCAGCGCAATTCGGCCCTTATAGCCAGTGTTGGCGCACTTCACGCATCCCACCGCGCGGAACAACATCGGCACCGGACCAGCTGGATCCCACGGGAACCGCGCAGTGTCCAGCGTCTCCGGGGTGGGTTTGTACTCCTCCCGGCAAGAGGTGCACAGCCGCCGCGCTAATCGCTGGGCGAGCACGCAATCCAGTGCAGATCCCACCAAGAAGGGCTCGACCCCCATTTCGGTCAGTCGAGTCACCGAACTGGGCGCATCATTGGTGTGCAGCGTCGTCAGCACTAAGTGACCTGTCAACGCGGCTTCAATGGCGATCTGTGCGGTTTCGTAGTCCCGAATCTCACCGATCAGGACCACGTCTGGGTCTGAACGAAGGATCGACTTCAACGATGACGCGAATGTCAGCCCGGCTTTATGGTTCACCTGCACCTGGTTGATCCCGTTGAGTCGGTACTCCACTGGATCTTCCACCGTGATGATGTTGACCTCGGGTCGTGAGATGACGTTAAGCGCCGAATACAAAGTCGTGGACTTGCCCGAACCCGTCGGTCCCGTCACCAAGATCATGCCGTAGGGCTTGTGAAACGACTCGGAGAAGCGATCGTAGTTGCTCTGGCTGAAGCCAAGTTTGGCCAGGTCTAGTTGCGCCGTGCTGTTATCGAGGATTCGCATGACGACTTTCTCGCCCCACACGGTCGGTAGTGTCGCGATCCGCAGATCCACCTTTTTGCCCTGCGTATTGACCGACAGCCGACCATCTTGTGGGATTCGTCGCTCCGCGATATTCATTTCCGCCATGATCTTTAGCCGGCTGACGACGCCGGTGTGGATGGCCTTGGGTGAGTGCATCATCTCGTGTAGCACCCCGTCGATCCGGAATCGGACGAGTAGGTCATGCTCGTTGGGCTCTAAGTGGATGTCGCTGGCACCGTCCATGATCCCCTGGGTGATCAGCAGGTTGACGAACTTGACGATGGGGGCGTCCTCAACGACTTCGCGGACCGAGTCCAGCGCCTGCTGCTCTTGTTCTACGTCAATCGCCGTGGTGAGGTCATCGAGATCGGAATCGGCCCGGTAGAACCGATCAATCGCAGCGTCAATATCACTCGCTGTCGCCACCACGATCCGAACATCCAGACCGGTGCGAGTGCGAATGTCATCCCGAGCCACTACGTTGCCTGGATCACTCATCGCCAAAATCAATCGGTTGCCCTCGATCGAGATCGGCAAAACGCGATGACTGCGGCACACTTGACCGGGAATCCGAGCGATGACGGCAGCGTCCACCATGGTTTCACTGAGATCAATGAACGGCAGGCCAATTTGCTCCGCCAATGCCTTGACCAGCTGCGGTTCGCTCAGTAGCCCCTCGTCGACGAGGACCCGGCCCAACATTTTTCCGGTCTCCTGCTGCACCTGCATGGCACCCTGTAGTTGCTGGTCGCTGATGACACCGTCAGCGACAAGAATTTCGCCTAACTGAGCCATGTCAACCTCCGGTCTATCCCACAGGTACATCGGCAGACGCCGGTGATTACTTGAGACTATCCGTTTCCGTTACTTTGTGCCGGATCTTGCACGCGGAATGCCTCTCGCATCGCCGCAGCCATGCTGGCAACCGGCGCCGGATGTCCTGTCATCAGCTCAACCTGACGTGCGGCCTGCCACAGCAGCATTTGATGCCCTGGGACGACGCTGCCGCCCCGCTGCTCCCATGCCGTTGCCAACGAGGTCGGCCAGGGGTGGTAGGTGACGTCCAGCAAGACACCCGGTCCAGTAGGTATCGCCGATATGAGGCTCGCGGCCGCATCGCCCGGTAAGGTGACCACGATCGTGTCACTAGCAAGAGCCTGCTGGACCCGATCCCACTCCACCGTTTCCACTGTCAGCCCCAGTTGGCGTCCCCTGTTCGCGAGATCCTCCGCAGGTGCTATCCGGCGAGCACTCACCCTGACCCGGTCGACACCCAGTTCAGCGGCAGCCACCATGGCGGCGGCAGCGGTTGCTCCAGCGCCGATGATGCCGAAAGTTCGTGGCGGCCGATAGTCGCGGTGTTCTCTCAGCGCGGCAACGATTCCGAATACATCAGTGTTGTCACCGACAAGTCCAGCATCCGTGATCAACACGGTGTTGGCGCCCCCGGCTGCGGCCACAGTTGCGGAACTTTCCACCAAGAATGGCAGCACAGATTGTTTTAGCGGCATAGTGAGCGACAAGCCCGCCCACGAAATGTCCAATTTGGCCAAGAAATCAGCCAACTGCTCACTCGTGACGTCTATCGCTTCGTAACTCCAGTCCAAACCCAACTCGGCGTAGGCAGCCCGGTGTAGTACTGGGCTGAGGCTATGCGAGATCGGGTGACCGAGAACGGCAGCCCGACGCATCACTGGTTCTCGCGCAGCCAGGCCTCGAACTCGTCCTGGTAACCAAGGAATACGTTGTAGTCGTCGGTGAACTTCGTCTTGCCAGTGTCCGGATTGGTGGTCACGAAGTACAGCCAGTTGCCGTCTGGCGGATCTAACGCGGCCTCCATCGCAGCCTCACCTGGGTTATTGATCGGAGTCGGCGTCAACCCTTGATGCTGCTCAGTGAAGGTGTTGTACGGGGAGTTGATCGCCCGGTCAGACTCGGTCAGGTTGATTTCTGACTGTTTCAGTATGTAGTTCACCGTCGAATCGAAGCCCAGGTAGCCGTAGGTGCCGCCCCAGGTATCTGGTTCCAGCCTGTTGTAGACCACTCGAGACACCTTGCCGAAGTCCTCCGGCGGCGCTTCCGCCTGCACTAGCGAGGCAACCGTCAATACTTCGTAGGGACTGTAGCCCAGCGACTTGGCCCGGTTGACGAAATCAATCTCTTCGGCAACTGTATTGAACTTGTCCACCATGACGTTCAGGATCTGCTTGGGCTTCTCCTGCTTGTCGAACTCGTACGTGGCGGGGAATAAGAAACCCTCAGCACGGGCTTCACCGGTGCCACGGGCCCAGTCCGGTAGTGGCAAGGCTGTGGGGTCCTGGATGACCTTGTCGAACTGTTTCTTGCTACCTGAGGTCTCTTTCGCCAAGATCGCCACCACTTGATCTGTCCGCAGCCCTTCGGGGATAACAACAGTGTTGATGTTGCTGGCGGCCGGATCGAGCAGCCGTTGCACGGCTCCTTCACCCGACATCTTCTGCAGCATGGCGTACCGACCGGGCATGATTCCGGTGGCGTCGGGTTCCGCTAACGCAGCGTTGGTGAATGCCGGCACCGAAGCGACCACATCAGCATCAGCCAGGGTTACGCCAACATCAGTCAGCGTCTCGCCCTTGAGAATCTCGATGACGACTTCGCCCTCGCCAGGTCCGGGGTAATCGGCTACTGGCGCCGACGCCTGCACCCTGCCGAGCAATTGGTATCCGAAGTAGCCGACCACTGCACCAGCACCGAGCAGTACGACCAATGACACCACTATCACCGCTCCGGAACGGCCTTTTTGTCGGCGGCGCTTCTTCTTAGACTTCGGTGGCCGCGGGTCACCCCCCGATGGGGTTTCCTGCATCGAGAGGCCAACGTTGCTCATGTCTTTTTCTCCGACTTCGACAGCGGATAACCGGCTAGGCGGCCGGTTTCGGATTCCGCATCTACTGCATTCTGCAAGATTGCCGTCGCTGCTGCCTGATCAACGACATTTCGGGCCTGTCGCGTGTCGCGCCCTGCCGCCGCCAGCGAACGAGCAGATTGGGCCGTCGAAAGCCGTTCATCCACCATGCGCACCTCCGCGTCAGGGACAACAATCGCCAGGTCAGCCGCGAACTGGCGTGCCGCAACAGCTGCTGGACCGACATCGCCAGACAAGGTAATCGGGTCTCCGACAAAGATAACTCGGGCCTGGCGTTCCTGAGCAATCGTGGCAATTCGCGCGAGGTCACCTTCGCCGCGTGGCACGGTTTCCACCGGTACCGCCAGCGACACCCCTGCCCCACAGGCTGCGATCCCGATACGCACTGTCCCTACGTCCACACCCAGCATGGCAACTGCAAGAGTCACTTGACGCGGCCCGCTACGAAGTCGCGAACCGCAGTAAAGGCGTCCTCTAGCCCCTCCGGTTTGCTGCCACCGCCCTGCGCCATATCGACTTTTCCACCGCCGCGACCGTCGACCGCGGGTAGCGCAGCAGCCAGCAATTCCCTAGCTGACAGTCCAGCGTCTTGGCCCCGTTGATTCACTGCCGCCGCCAGCGAGATCTTGCCGTCGTCTGCAGTGGCGACCAGCAATCCGACCGATCGTTCGGGATTGGCTAAGTCACGAGCACGAGTCACGAGTTGTCGTAGGTCGCCACCGGACAGGCCATCCGGGGCCCGCACGGTCCAGATTCGGTAGGGGCCAATGTCATTCCCGCTACCCATCATCGACTCGACTTGGGACAACATTTGCGTCTTACGGATCTGTTCGAGTTCCTTTTCCGCTTCCTTGAGTCGCTGAATCATGCCCGCAACCCGATCTGGCACCTCTTCACTCGGCGCTTTGACGAGTTGCGAGATCTGCGACATCAGGTGGTGCTCCTTGGCGAGGAACCGGTACGCATCAGCGCCGACAAGTGCCTCTACTCGCCGAACCCCGGCCCCGATCGAGGACTCCGACAGAAACTTGACTACGCCCAACTGACCGCTGGTGCGGGCATGAGTGCCGCCACATAGTTCGTGGGCCCAGTCCCCCACCGACACCACTCGAACGACATCACCATACTTTTCGCCGAACAGCGCCATGGCACCCAGTGCTACCGCCTCGTCCTGGCTCATCTGAGCTGCCGACACTTTCAGGTCGTCCTGCAGCACGTCGTTTACTAGCGCTTCAGCGTCCGTCAGCACCGTCTCGGGAATGGGGCCTGGGCTGGGAAAATCGAACCGCAAGCGTCCCGGAGCGTTCTCGGAGCCCATCTGTGTTGCGGTCTCACCGAGCATTTCTCGGAACGCCTTGTGAATCATGTGGGTGGCTGTGTGAGCACGACTGATGCCGGCTCGTCGGCTGGCATCGATTTCGCCGAGCGCGGTTTCTCCTCTGCGCAACTCGCCTGCTGCGACGGTGCCGCGATGCACAAACAGACCGGGAACCGGGCTTTGGACGTCGTAAACATCCACTACCGAACCGTCCTCGGTCACGATCCGACCGTGGTCACCCAACTGGCCGCCACCCTCGGCGTAAAACGGCGTGCGATCCAGTACAACTTCGACCTCGTCGCCCTGAGTCACCTCTGCGACGTCATCGCCGTCCCGCAACAGCCCCACGATCGCACCTTGCGTTTCGGTCTCGGTGTAGCCAGTGAAATCTGTCGCACCGGACCGTTCCAGTACTGACCGATAAATAGTGGCCGGGGTGAGCCCGGCTTTGCGAGCGCGGGCATCGGCCTTGGCTCGTTCTTTTTGTTCGGCCATGAGGCGGCGAAAGCCATCCGCGTCCACACTCAGTCCCTGCTCGGCAGCCATCTCCAGCGTGAGTTCGATCGGAAAGCCATGAGTGTCGTGCAGCTGGAAAGCGCGATCGCCGTCCAGTTGCGTGCTGCCGGAGCTGCGGGAGTCGGCCACCGCGAGGTCAAAGACCTGATTGCCCGCCTTGAGGGTACGTAGGAAGGCCTCCTCCTCGGTGGCGGCTACCGTGTCGATTCGACGCTGTTCACGTTCCAACTCGGGGTATTGCGGCGCCATGGCGGATACCGTCGCACCTACCAGCTGCGACATCACCGGTTCGCTGGCACCGAGTAGCCGCATATTTCGGATGACCCGACGCATGAGTCGTCGCAACACATGACCGCGACCCTCGTTGCCAGGCACTACCCCATCGTTAATCAGAAAAGTGCAGGTCCGGGCATGATCGGCAACCACGCGCAGGTACACGTCTTGCTGCGCATCTGCACCGTAGCGGGCGCCACTGATCTCGGTGGCGCGGTCGAGGAGGACCCGGCTGGTGTCAATCTCATAAATATTGTCGACGCCCTGTAGGAGGGCAGCCATCCGTTCCAGACCCATTCCGGTATCGATGTTCTTGGCGGGCAGATCGCCGAGGATCGGGTAATTCTCTTTGGCGGGTCCCTCTCCTCGCTCGTTTTGCATGAAGACTAAGTTCCACACTTCGAGGTAGCGGTCCTCATCCACGACCGGACCACCCTCGCGACCGAAGTCGGGACCACGGTCGTAATAGATCTCTGAGCACGGACCGCACGGGCCCGGCACACCCATCGACCAGTAGTTGTCCGCCTGACCACGCCGCTGAATTCGCTCAGTTGGCACCCCAACGTCACGACGCCAAATCTCTGCTGCTTCGTCGTCGTCGTGGTAAACGGTTACCCAAATCCGGTCTGGATCGAATCCGTAGCCACCATCGGACTGCGAGTTAGTCAGCAACTCCCAAGCGAACGGGATGGCCTTCGCCTTGAAGTAGTCCCCGAAGGAAAAGTTTCCCGCCATCTGGAAAAACGACGCGTGCCGAGTAGTTTTGCCCACTTCCTCGATATCGAGAGTTCGAACGCACTTTTGAACTGAGGTTGCCCGCGGATAGGGCGGCGGGGCCTCTCCGAGGAAATACGGTTTGAATGGCACCATGCCGGCGTTGACAAACAGCAGGGTCGGATCATCCAGCAATAGCGATGCTGACTGCACGACCGTGTGGTCGCGGTCAGCGAAGAATGCCAGGAACCGCGACCTGATCTCAGCGGAATCCATTAGCCCAGTGTGACAGCGCGGCGGCTCTGGTACGACCGGGAAGGCGGAACCAGGTCCGCCGGCGAAGCCTCACGCTCCACCCCGCGGCGACTGCTCTCCCGAGACCCAGTTGCCGTATTGGCCGACTGCACCGCGGCTAGCTGCTGCTCGAGCATGCCAACCCGGACCGTCTGGATCGCGGACATCGTCGCCGAAGCGACCAGCGTGGCGCTTCCGCCCCAACCTCGCTCCTTCGCGCGATCCCACACGCGCTGCCCACGTCGGTAGGTGTAGATGCCCCCGGCCGCGCCGATTCCCATCCATAGAAGCCTGCTCATGCTGTCCCCTTCCGAACCCAACGGTCCGAGGCTACCCCAGCGACTTCCGGTCCAGTGAACTGCTGGGCTTCGGCGGGCCAGGGTGAGTCTAGGAAACTCGCGGAACTCCGGGTAGCGCCGCCGAGGCAGCACCCGTTTGACGCCGCCGCCCTTACCGAGAGCGGATCAGGCGGGCCGGTTGCACTGCGCGTGACAGCATCGACAGTTAGTCAGCCAGGCTCAAGTTAGCGGGCGCAAGGGGGGCTCCCAGAAGTAGCCCTTGCGCCAGGTCAACGCCGGTTGCGTTCGCCATCCAACTCTCTTGCTCCGTTTCTAGGCCCTTGATCACCGACAAGGCACCGAGTTCCCGAATCACGTCTGCAGCGATTCGCAGCCGACGGGCACCCGCCTGTAGACCTCCGGCATGGACCGAGAAGTCCGACGACAACTTCACTAGAACCGGACTGATGTGATCAAGCATGATCAAGTTCCCGCCACCGCTGCCGAAGTTATCCACGGCCACTGCGTATCCGCCCGACTTCAGGCTTCGCACGATCTCGGCAACTTCGTCACCGCGGACATTGGCCTCATCCACTTCCAAGATGATCTGATTACGGTGGGCAGCGATATCGCCGTTAAGCAGCCGGTCTAGCAGGAGCGGATCGACCAATTCTTGGCTGCTGAGATTGATGGAAATCCGACCAACCTGCAACAGGCTGCTGCTCAGATCCAGCATGACCTGATCTAGGACTCGGTGACCAATCTCGCCCATGCGGCCGTGCTCGCCGAACATTTGGAGGAGATCACTTGCTGAGCGCACTGAACCGTCAATATCTCGCAAGCGCAGCAACGCCTCATAGTGGTGGACCTGACCTCCGGACAAAGAGCGCACCGGCTGGTAGTAGAGCACCAGTCGCTGTTGCTGGTGCGGGCACACTGCGGCGTCCAGTACATCAAACATCGTGGGTCCGGCATGCCGGAAGCGAACTACCCGGTTGCCCCCCTGCGCTTTTGCCCCATAAAGCGCGACATCAGCTCGGTACATTGCCAGCTGCTCGTCTTGATCGTCAGCTGACAGAACGGTGTATCCGGCGCTGGCCGTCACGGTCAACTGGGTGTGCTCCCAGTCGACTGGCGCTGACAGTCCCCGAACGATCTGTTCCAGACGGCGGTGCACACTGGCGAGATCCTCCGCATCGTGCAAGAAGATGGCGAACTCATCGCCGCCCATGCGTGCGCAGATGTCTTCCGGTCGCCCGTTGGCGCGGAGTCGCTCGGCAAGGTTCTGTAGCAGTGCATCGCCCGCTGCATGACCGTATCGATCATTGATCCCCTTGAAACCATCCAAATCGACCAGAACTAGGACTGAGTTTCTTGACTCAGCAAGACAACGTCGGATTTCCTCAATGAGTACTGGTCGAGTAGCAAGCTGGGTGAGATCGTCGGTGCGACTGATCTCCCAAAGCCGGTCGTAGTGGCGCTGTTGTTCCTGCCTGAGTTTGTCTAACTCCTCAATCCGGTTGTACCGGTCAACCTCCAATCGTCGCGAAACCACCATCACTAGCAACAACGCGACAAAGGCTGCCACAGCGTTGATGATTCGATTGGCGTACCAGCCGAGCGTCCATGGATCGGAGTAAATCGACGCGCTCAATGCACCCAGCCCGACCGCGACCACTACTAGAAACATCGTTGTCTGCAGTCGATCGGCTTGACCCCAGCCTTTGAGCATCATGAGCGGCCCCACCACGGCGATGAGGCTTGCCAATGCTGCGATACCGAACTGGATTGCTGCCGCTGATTCCCACCCGGCGGCGATGGGCAGGCCTAGCAGCAGGGATACCGCAAGCACTGCGGCCGAGGCCCAGCCAACCACGGTAAAGACTCGCTTGCGATCGACAGCGGCCTGCGAATCACGTCGGCGAACCTCAAACCCAATCACCACAAGCGCCAAGAACTCCGCTTTACCCAGCAGCCGTAGGGTGTTGCCGAGGCCCGTGTCGACCTCTGACATGACCGCCGCATCTAGCAAGAACCAGGGCAGCACCGTGATGGCCGGAGCCGCGCAGGCAATACCGAAAATCAGCGAGAATCGCGATCCGGAAAGTTGCGTATGGGTCAGAAAGGCAAAGGCCAAGAAGACCTCAACTACAAACACACCGCCGGCTCCGCTGGCTATCAGGAAGGGGTTCGGCGTCATTTCCGTACTGCCCCAGACAAAGATGGGCACCGACACCAGGAGAACCCCCAGTGCGATGAGCAAAGTTGCTCGCCGTTCCGACGCAGTTGTTTCTAACTGCGAAGACTCCACTCCAATTAAGCTCTTCATTTGCCGCCAACCCCGCCGCCTGTCACCGCATATTCGCGGAGGCCGCAGAGATCCCTCCCAAGATGTGCGCTTCGCTCACTGTAAGACAGACATCCCCTAGGGGGTAACCAGCAGCGGTAATTAGCCACAAAGGCTACTAAGCGTGCCGCTAAGACTGCCCAAAGTAGTCAACTGGGCTGAGTGCTGTCGCTACGCCTCTGGTGGAACCTGACCTTCGCCCGCTAGTTCCTGCCGAACTCGATCCAGCGCCGCCGCCGCACGCGCTTCGTTCCCGTGACTGCTAGGCAAGTAGTAGCGTCGCCCGACCGCGACGTCTGGCGCATACTGTTGCGCGACAATTCCTTGCGGATAGTCATGCGGATAGCGATAACCCCGCCCGGCACCATCAGCACGAGCGCTCGCAGTGGAGCCATCTCGTAATGCCGCAGGAACCGGTCCGGTACGTCCGGCAGCAACGTCCGCCTGGGCAGCCAGCAGTGCCTCCTTGACCGCGTTCGACTTCGGAGCTAATGCAAGGTGAATCGTCGCGTGGGCCAAGGTGTGGCCCGCCTCAGGTAAACCCACGAAGGACACCGCTTCATGTGCAGCGGTGGCTAGAAGTAGCGACGTATGGTCGGCTACTCCGATATCTTCGCTGGCCAAGATCACTAGCCGACGCGAAATGAAACGTGGATCTTCTCCGGCCGACAACATAATGGCCAAGTAATGCAACGCCGCATCGACATCACTGCCTCGGATGCTCTTGATCAGCGCACTAGTCACGTCGTAGTGCCGATCTCCGGCACGGTCGTATCGCGGGGCGCTTTGTTGCAGCACCTGTTCGACGAGGGCCACGTCTACCTGCGCGATGTCTCCTGCTGCCGCCGCTTCCAGCGTGGTCAACGCTTTGCGAGCGTCACCGCCAGCCATTCGGGCAATGAGTTCCGCAGCCTCATCGGTCAGCGTGACCGCCCCGCCTAAGCCTCGTTCGTCGGCCAGTGCGCGCTGCAACACTTGCTGCACATCCGATTGCTCCAACGGATGCAGCGGCACCAGCAGACTACGACTCAATAGCGCGGGAATCACCGCAAATGAGGGGTTCTCGGTGGTCGCCCCGACAAGCACCACCCAGCCGTTCTCGACTGCTGGCAGCAAAGCGTCCTGTTGGGTCTTACTGAACCGATGAATCTCATCGATGAATAGCACCGAGTCCCGGGCATACAACTCCCGTTCTCGCCGTCCCTGTTCCACGACAGCCCGAACATCCTTGATGGTCGCTGAAACAGCAGATAACTCGTTAAAGGTTGCGCCCCGTTCGGTCGCTACTAGTCGAGCCAGCGTGGTTTTCCCGGTTCCCGGTGGCCCCCACAGCAGCACCGACGATCCACCCGAACCAGCAATCAGATCGACGAGCGGCGACCCTGGTCCGATGATGTGGTTTTGGCCGATGACTTCGCCGAGTCGCCGCGGTCGCATTCGAGCAGCCAGCGGCTGCTGTCCGGTGGCCTCTGACTCGAACAGCGACACGAGCTAGTTACGCTTTCGGTCCGGCAGCACTTCCCGCCCCGGGCGATTGCCGATGGCAGCTTCGTCTTCATCGCCTGGAATCACATCAATGAAGGCATCAGCACGCTGCTCCGGAGTGATCGGCGCGGGGGCGCCTGTCAGCGGATCACCACCGCCACCGGTCTTCGGAAAAGCGATCACGTCGCGCAGACTGGTCGTTCCCGCCAGCAACATACAGATGCGATCCCAACCAAAGGCGATACCGCCGTGAGGTGGTGGTCCATAGCGGAACGCTTCGAGGAGGAAGCCGAACTTCTCTTGCGCATCATGCGGCTCAATCCCCAGCACCGAAAAAACCCGCTGCTGCACGTCACTGCGATGAATACGGATAGAGCCGCCGCCGATTTCATTGCCGTTGCAGACCAAGTCGTAGGCCCATGCCAGTGCTTCCCCCGGTGACTCTTCGAACCGACCCAGCCACTCCTCATTCGGCGACGTGAAGGGATGATGCACCGACGTCCACGCCTTGTTGCCGGCGTCGTCCTCAACCTGCTCGAACATTGGCGCATCGACAACCCAGACGAACGACCATTGCGCCGGGTCGAACAACTCCAATCGCTCCGCTACCTCAACCCGTGCGGCACCGAGCAAAGCCCGCGCCGTAGCGGTGGGGCCAGCCGCGAAGAAAATACAGTCACCGGGCTCAGCCCCGGCTGCAGCGGCGAGTCCAGCTCGTTCTGACTCACTGAGATTCTTGGCCACCGGGCCACCGAGTTCCCCGTCTTCACCCACGAGGACGTAAGCAAGCCCCTTGGCACCGCGTTGCCGCGCCCATTCCTGCCAACCATCCAGGGTGCGCCGCGGCTGGGACGCACCACCGGGCATCACAATCGCACCGACGTAATCAGCCTGGAACACTCGGAACGGTGTGTCGGCGAAATAGTCGGTCAGTTCCACCAGTTCCACACCAAACCGCAGATCTGGCTTGTCGGAACCGAACCGAGCCATCGCCTCGGTATACGTCATCCGCGGGATGTCGCCGATCTCATGGTTCGCCACGCCCGACCACAGCGCCCTTACTACTGCCTCACCGACCTCGATGACATCTTCTTGGTCCACGAAGGACATCTCGATGTCCAACTGTGTAAATTCTGGCTGGCGATCGGCCCGGAAATCCTCATCGCGATAGCAACGAGCGAGCTGGTAGTAGCGCTCCATACCCGCCACCATCAGCAGCTGCTTAAACAACTGCGGCGATTGCGGCAGTGCGTACCAATGTCCCGGCGACAACCTCGCCGGGACCAGGAAGTCTCGTGCACCCTCTGGTGTGGACCGAGTTAATGTCGGAGTCTCCACCTCAACGAAGTCCTGCGCCGAAAGCACCTCTCGCGCCAACTGATTCACCCGACTACGCATCCGCAACGCAGCTGCTGGCTGAGCGCGACGCAGATCGAGATAGCGCCAGCGCAGCCGAGCCTCCTCCCCGACCTGCAAGTGATCATCAATGGGGAATGGCAGTGCGTCGGCCTCTGACAGCACCTCCACGGTGTCAGCGAACACTTCCACCGCACCGGTCGCTAGGTCCGAATTCTCGTTGCCCTCCGGGCGACGATGGACTCTTCCGACGACTCGAATGCAATATTCGTTGCGCAACGGGTGAGCAACCTCTGGATCGTGCACGACGACCTGGGCGACACCGCTGGCGTCCCGAAAATCGAGAAAAGCAATACCGCCATGGTCGCGGCGACGCGCAATCCACCCGGCCAGGGTGATCTCACGATCGACATCCGCCTCGCTGAGGCTTCCCGCGTCAGTACTGCGCAGCATGCTCGTGTATCTCCGATCAGTTAGTAGACAAAAAGGTGACGACTTCGGTTGCAGGAACTTCCGTCTGCTCCCCGGTGCTGAGGTTTTTCAGTTGCACCGTACCCGCGGCCGCTTCATCGTCTCCCATAATCATGGCCCATGACGCTCCCGAACGATCCGCCGCCTTCATTGCACCCTTGAGGCCCCTACCACCGTAGGACTGATCCGTTGCGATTCCGTCGCGCCGCAACTGATCGATTATTGGGGTCAAACTGCGCCGAGCGGACTCCCCCAGCCCAACTGCGAAGACTGCGATAGCAGGTAATGCAAGCGGTGCCAGTCCTTCTGCCTCCCTCGCCAGCAGCGTGCGATCCGTGCCGATACCGAAACCGATTCCCGGTAGATCCGATCCGCCCAACTGAGCCATCAAGCCGTCGTATCGACCACCACCACCGATGCCAGACTGAGCACCCAACAAGTCATGGCTGAACTCAAAGGTGGTGCGGGTGTAGTAGTCCAGTCCACGCACCAGCCGCGGCTCCTCCTGCCAGCTGATGCCGTAACCACGCAGGTGTTCCCGCACATCGTCGTAGTGCTCTTGGCACTCATCGCACAGATGCTCAATCATCAGCGGCGCGCCAGTTAATTGCTCCTGCACGGCTTCCCGCTTGTCGTCCAACACCCGCAGCGGGTTCAACGCCGCTCGCTCTCGGGTGGCCTCATCAAGATCCAGCCCCGCCAGAAAATCAGTGAGTGCCTGCCGATAGCGAGGCCGGCAGTTCGCGCAACCTAACGAGTTCAGCAGCAATCGATACTTGCTCAGCCCCAACGACCTAAAACCGTGGTCGGCAACGGCAATCACTTCCGCATCCAAGGCCGGGTCGTCGGAGCCGACCGCCTCAATCCCTACCTGTTGCAGTTGCCGATATCGCCCCTTTTGCGGCCGTTCTGCCCGAAAAAATGGGCCTGCGTAGTACAACTTCACCGGTAGTTGCCCCCGGTGCAGTCCGTGTTGAATCACTGATCGAATAACACCAGCAGTCCCCTCGGGACGTAGCGCGAGGGTCCGATCACCGCGATCGGTGAAGGTATACATCTCCTTGCTCACCACGTCGGTGGACTCCCCGACGCCCCGAGCAAAGAGCCCGTAATCCTCAAACACTGGCAACTCGATGTAGCGGTAGCCAGCCAGCCGTGCCTGTTCGGCCAGCCCTTCGCGAACAGCAAGGAACTCCGCCGAACCTGGCGGCACATACTCCGGAACGCCCTTCGGGGCGGCAAACTGACCGCTCACATGCCCTTCCTTGGCGCCTGTGGCCCGGACATCACGTCCAAAAGAAACGGATTTATTCCCCGTTCATCTCCGATCGATGTCTGCGGGCCATGGCCCGGCAGTACCACCATCTCGTCTGGTTGCGGCAAGATCACATCTCGCAGCGAGCGCAGCATGTCCTTGTGGTTTCCGCCCGGCAGATCAGTGCGACCGATAGAGCCTGCGAACAAGACATCCCCGGAGAACATCAGCGGGGGGACCCCCCCATCGCCTGCCCGGGTGAACACCACCGAACCGGGCGTATGACCGGGTGCGTGGGTGGTGCCTAGCGTCACGCCAGCCAACTCCAGTTGCTCACCATCTCGCAGTTGGCGCAGGTCGTCGGGCTCAAGGTTGATCTCGTCGCCGGCCATGCGGGTCAGCATATGACGCATATCGGGCGATAGTGCCGTCGTCGGATCCGACAACATCGAGTTGTCGTCAGCGTGGATGTAGGCAGGGATGTCATAGCCCGACGCCACCGGCACCACGGACCAGGTGTGGTCCAGATGCCCGTGGGTTAGCAACACGGCAACCGGCCGCAGCCGATTGTCTGCCACCACCTGTCGCACGCCATCGACGGCCTCCATCCCGGGATCGACCACGATGCACTCACTCCCCTTCGCGGGAGCGATGAGGTAGCAGTTAGTCCCAAACGGGCCAGCGGGAAATCCGGTCACGAACACACTGCAAGGGTAGCCACTCCACTAGACCGGGCGGTTCCCCACACCAAATGGACGTCCGGTCTAGACTATTCCGCAGCACAGGAGGTGCCATGGCAAGCAGTAACAAGAGGGAGCGCAAGTTGGCCCGCGAGAAGCACGAACGTCAAGAACAGCGACGTCGACAGGAAGCCAAGAAAGCGGACCGCACCAAGATCGTCGCCTGGGTGCTGATTATCTCGCTGGTCCTACTCACCACCGGTGGCGTGCTGCTGAACTGGCTATTCTTCAACTGATGACACCAACTCCTACTGGACCGCCTCGGCCCACTCCTACGGGCCCGGTTCCCGCACGCAGCACTGGCAAACCCGCATCACCGCCTGACGGTGGTAATGACCACGGTCGAATCGCAGACGACGGCACGATCTACGTGCAGTTGCCGGATGGCACTGAACGGTCCGTGGGCCAATGGGCAGCCGGTGACCCTGCCGCAGGTCTGGCCCACTTCCGCCGCCGGTACCAAGACTTGTTGGTTGAACTGGACCTGACCACCACTCGGTTGCGCAACGGCCAAGCCACCCCTGATCAGGCGGTCGCGGTGGTGGAGCGGATGAAGGCAGCACTCACTGAACCGGCATTTGTCGGAGACATCGCCGCGCTGACCGCCCAGGTCGATGCGCTTGCGGAACTGGTGGGCGTTCGCCGGGTGGAGTTGACCGAGGCCAAGGAGCAGGCACGTAGTGAGGCTTTGGCCCGACGGGCCGCAATTGCAGATGAGGCTGAAAAACTCGCCAACTCGGAACAGTGGAAGGTCACCGGTCAACGGTTTCGCGAGCTCCTGGACGAGTGGAAGGCACTGCCTCGCTTCGACAAGAGTGAAGAGCAGAAACAGTGGGATCGCTTCAAGGCTGCTCGTTCCACCTTCGATCGCGCTCGCAAACAGTTCTTTGCCAAGCTTGATGAACAGCGCGCGGATGCCGTAGTGGTGAAGGATCAGCTGATTCAACGGGCTCAGGCCCTGTCTAACTCCACTGACTGGGGACCGACGAGTCGCGCCTATCGAGATCTGATGGCTGAATGGAAGGCCGCTCCCCGAGCCGCACGGGACCAGGAAGAACGACTGTGGCAGGCATTCCGCGCTGCACAAGATGTCTTCTTCGACGCCCGCAGCAAAGTGTTCTCGGCCAAAGACGATGAGGAACGCGAAAATCTGAAAGCCAAGCAAGACATCTTGGATCAGATCGACAAGCTGTTCCCGGTCAAAGACCCCCAGGCAACCCGCCGCAGCCTCAGCGCGCTCATGGAAAAGTGGGACAGTATTGGCTTCGTTCCCCGTGACGCCAAAGCCGGGTTGGAGCGAAAACTGCGGGCCGCTGAGCGCAAACTACGCGACTCGGAGCAAGCGGAGTGGAAACGAACTGATCCCGCGGCACGGGCGCTAGCGGAGTCGACAACGAAGACTTTCCGGTCTTCGGTGGAAAAAATCGAAGCTGATCTAGCCAAAGCCACCGAAGCTGGGGACCAGTCGGCCATCGCCAAGGCCCAGGCATCGTTGGAATCCACGCAAGCCCTACTGGACGCGGCTGAGGCAGCATTGGCAGAATACTCCGACGATTAGTCTTGCGGGCCGGAGCCGCTGCGGCTACACCCGATATGCGTCGTAGACACCTTCAACCCGTCGCACGGATCGAAGTACTGCACCCAAATGATGTGGTTCAGCCATCTCGAAAGAGAAATTCGATAGCGCCAGACGTTCCTTATTCGTGGATACTGAGGCACTCAAAATATTGACGTGCTGTTCGCTCAACGCGCTAGTGACATCTGAAAGCAGCCCGGCCCGGTCGAGTGCCTCTACTTGAATATTGACGAGGAACACTGAAGTCTCGGTTGGCTCCCAGTCAACCTCAACCATGCGGTTTTCTTGCTCCTTCAGACTGCTGACGTTGGTACAACTCTCCCGATGCACCGATACGCCATGACCGCGGGTAACGAATCCCAGAATCGCGTCGCCAGGAACGGGGGTGCAGCAGCGAGCTAGTTTGATCCACACATCTGGGTCACCTGCCACCACCACTCCCGGTGATCCGGCGGTTTGTTTCCGAGCGACCCGATCCGGACCGGGAACGGTTTCAACTTCGTCGACGCCACCTGCTTGCTCAAGCAGCCGCTTCACCACCGACTCCGCGGACATTCGGTTTTCGCCGATCTCGGCATAGAGGGCCGAGACGTCGTTGAGTCGCAAGTCATGGGCCAGTTCAGTCAAGACTTCTTGATTGAGCAGATCAGCGATCGGCAGATTGCGTTTCCGCAGGATCCGCGTCAGTGCCCCCTTCCCCCGTTCCTCTGCTTCCTCTCGACGTTCCCGCGAGAACCACGCCTTGATCTTGCTGCGGGCACGGGGGCTTTTGACGAACTGCAACCAGTCACGGCTCGGCCCGGACGATTCATCCTTGTTGGTGAAGATTTCTACGTTGTCGCCGTTACCCAGTTCCGATTCCAGTGCAACAAGTCTGCCGTTGACCCGGGCCCCGACACACCGATGACCGACCTCGGTGTGCACGGCATAGGCAAAGTCAATCGGGGTCGCACCCGTCGGCAACGACATGATGTCGCCATTGGGGGTAAAGACAAAGACCTCGTTGCTGCTGAGGTCGTAGCGCAACGAATCGAGGAACTCTTCCGGGTCTTCGGTCTCCCGCTGCCAGTCCAACAACTGTCGCATCCACGCCAGATCGTCGGGTCCGCTTTTGTTGGGTACGGCGCCGTTCTTGTAGCGCCAATGCGCAGCAACACCGAACTCTGCCGCACGATGCATCTGATAAGTGCGAATCTGCAGCTCCACTGGCTTGCCAGCCGGTCCAATGACTGTGGTGTGCAGCGACTGGTACATGTTGTACTTCGGCATCGCAATGAAGTCTTTGAAGCGGCCTGGCACCGGACTCCAGCGGGAGTGAATAACACCTAACACCGCGTAGCAATCCCGTACGGTCTCCACCAGAATCCGCACGCCGACCAGGTCATAGATTTCCTTGAAGTCACGGCCCCGGACCACCATCTTTTGGTAGATCGAGTAGTAGTTCTTCGGTCGCCCGGTCACTTCGGTCTTGATCCGGGATGTACGCATGTCGTCGTCCAACGCGGTAATGACGTTGTTCAACTGCTGATCTCGCTCCGGCGCATGCTTCGCCACTAGGTTCACGATTTCCTCGTAAACCTTGGGTTGCAGCGTCGCGAATGCCAGATCCTCCAACTCCCATTTGATGGTGTTCATCCCGAGTCGATGCGCGAGCGGAGCGAAGATTTCCAGCGTCTCGGTGGATTTCTGCTTCTGCTTTGCCGGCGACAACCAGTTGATGGTTCGCATATTGTGCAACCGGTCCGCGAGCTTGATCACGATCACGCGGATGTCTTGGGCCATGGCGACAACCATCTTGCGCACCGTCTCGGCACCAGACGAGGAGCCGTATTGCACCTTATCTAGTTTGGTCACGCCATCAACTAGTGCCGCGATCTCGTCACCGAAGTCCTCGGTTAACGCTTCCAACGAATACCCGGTGTCTTCCACGGTGTCGTGCAGCAACGCGGCCACTAGCGTCGAGGACGTCATCCCCAGCTCGGCCAGAATCGTCGCCACCGCTAGCGGGTGGGTGATGTACGGTTCCCCGGATCGACGCTTCTGGTTCCGATGCAGCAGTGCTGCGGTCTCGTAGGCCTGTTCGATGATGCGGGTGTCGTTGCGCGGGTGATATTGCCTAAGGGTTCGGAGTAGCGGATCTAGTTCGGGATAGCCGCTGCGACCACCCGGTGTGAGCCGAGCAATCCGGTCCCGCAATCGGGACACCTGCTCGGTGGCGGCTTGCACCGACGCCACCGGATCGAATCCGCTGGTTGAGGTGGTCGGCTGCTCCGTCACGGCTCCTCCTTACGGCAGTGTAGGCAGTTACCGGCACCAACGTCTCGACTCTGCGGCCAAACTCACAAAGATTCGCTATCGCTTTCGCTTCGATCTGCTGGAACGTCGGGGCTGTTGCCTGACGCTGGATTCAGTGACTGAGCGGGAATCACCCAAGCCACTCACCGCCGCTGCCGTGGCCGCTGGGGCACCATCGCCACCCTCGGAATCTTCAGTATTCTTACGGCGGGCTTCCACGCGTCGCTTCAGCGCCTGTACCTCGGGTTCACGATCCTTCAACTGTGCCAACAGCGGGGTCGCCACACAGATCGAGGAGTAGGTGCCGGCGGCCATACCCACGAATAGCGCCAATGCCAGGTCCTTGAGCGTTCCCGCACCCAAAAGACCTGCACCCACGAATAGGATCGCCCCCACTGGCAGCAGCGCGACTATCGATGTGTTGATCGAGCGGATCAAGGTCTGGTTGACCGCTAGGTTGGCAGCCTCGGCGTAGGTAAGCCGACTTTGACCCAATACACCCCTGGTGTTCTCTTTGACTTTGTCGAATACGACCACCGTGTCATAGAGCGAATAGCCCAAGATGGTCAGCACACCGATAGCTGTCGCAGGTGTGACCTCAAAGCCCAGTAGCGAGTAGAGACCGAGGGTGATGATGAGGTCGTGCGCCAGTGCCACGAGCGCCGCGATCGCCATCTTCCACTCGAAGTAGATGGATAAGAAGATCGTTACCAAGATCAAGAAGACAATCAAACCTTGTAATGCCTTCTTGCTGACGTCTGATCCCCACGTCGGTCCCACCAGCTGGATCTTGATATCCGCGGGTTTGACGTCGCAGGCCTCACCGAGCGCCCTGGTGACTTGGTCGCTCTCGGCCGGAGTGACATTCTGGGTCTGAATCCGCAAGGTACCGTCGCCGAGGACCGTAACTACGGCCTGGCCCTCCGCGACCGAGTTTGTCGCTTGTTGGGCTTGATCCACTGAACAAGATGCCTGCGGCACCTGAAATTCTGATCCGCCCTTGAACTCAATTCCGAGGTTCAAGCCTCGGAAAATAAGTGAGCCCAGCGTTATTGCCAGGATGATCCCAGAGACGGTGTACCAGAGCTTCCGTCTCTCGACGAAGTTGTAGCTAACTCGCCCCGAGTAGAGGCCCTGTGCGAAGTTACCAATGCCTGACATCGGAGTCAGCCCTCGCTTCCACTGTCTGAACTGCTGGTACTAGCTGCTGCCTTAGATTTCGACCTTCGACTGGTTCGTTCTCGCCGAGTACCCCCAAGTGATTCCACACCCAGCCGCTTGGGAGACAGCCCAGTGAAGGAGCTGCCCTTTTGCATCCACGCCGATCGAGCCAACACGGTGACACTCGGCCGGGTGAACCAGAAGGCCACGAGGACGTCCATGACGGTAGTGAGTCCGAGCGCGAAGGCGAAGCCGCGCACGTTCCCGACACTCAGGAAGTACAACACCACCGCCGCCAGGATGGAGACGAAGTCCGCCGCCAACAGGGTCCGGCGGGCACGTACCCAGCCTTCGTCCACGGAGCGTCGCAGTGACTTGCCGTCGCGAATCTCGTCACGGATACGTTCGAAGTACACGATGAACGAGTCCGCGGTGATACCGATCGCCACGATCGCACCGGCCACACCGGCCAAAGTCAGCGTGAAGCCAATGGTGTTACCCAAGATCACGAACAAGCAATAGGTCATCCATCCGGCGAGCACGAGACTCAGTGCTGCCACCACACCCAAGATGCGGTAGTAGAAGATCAACCACCCCGCGACCAAAATCAGGCCGATGATGCCAGCCAGTAGACCCGCACGCAGATAGCTGTCGCCCACGGTGGCGGAGATGCTTTCCACCTGCTGCACCTGCAACTTGACCGGCAGCGCACCGAACTTCAAGACGTTGGCCAAATCCTCTGCTTCTTGGGCGGTGAAGTTACCCGAGATCTGGGCTTCACCACCAAGAATCTGTTCCTCGAAGGACGGAGCAGACACCACTACGCCATCCAACACAATGGCGAACTGATTGGTCGGGGGCGGCAAGTTCACCAACTGACCAGAAATTTCGGCCAACTTCGACGCACCTTCTGAGTCGAAGGACAGCGTCACTACCCAACCCCCGGCACCCTGTTGCGGGAGCTGAGCTGCCGCTGAGGTGATCTCAGTCCCCCGGATAAAGGCCGGCTTCAACACGTACTTGGCCGCGGGTGCTTGCGTTTCTTTGTCCGGGATGACGCGTTGACAGGTACCTAGCCACAACTCGGGGTCATCCGGGGTGCCACCCAACTGATTACGAGTGTCGTTGCAGTCCAGCGCGAGAACTTCCTGCTGAAATTTAGCGTCGTTCACTTTGGCCTGGACGATGTCGCCACCCTGGAGCAACTCGTCTTCTGCTGCCTCATCGGTGGGTTCGGACACAGTGGGACCGGTATCGCCGGCGTCCGACTGACTTGCTGATTCGTTCTGATTCTTGTTGTTCTTCTTGTTGTTCTTGTTGTTGGCGTTGTCCGCAGACTCGGTTTCGTTTGCACCGACGGGCGCGGGATCCAGAATGTTTTCCACTGGTCGGAAGTCCAACAGGGCGGTACGACCCACCAACTCAACGATTCGGTCCTGGGTCACACCCGGCACAGACACCACGATCACGGCATCAGAACCGGTGCCTTGAATGCTGATATCCGCCTCGGCAACACCCACGCCGTTGACGCGCTGCCGAATGATCTCCACCGACTGTTGCAGTTGTTCCTCAGTGATTTCAGCGCCTTCGGTGATTGGTTGGGGATCCAAAATCACCTGTGTGCCGCCGCGTAGGTCAAGACCTAGCCGCGGCGTCACCGAATAGCCATCGATTGGTGCGAAGGCCCACGCTGTGAGCCCCACGATAAGTAGCAGGAGCAGCAATAGATACTTGCCCGGCCGGTACTGCGGTGCAGCCACCACACCTCCAACGTAGGTTGAGCCCCCCTACCCTACCTAGTGCTTGGCTATTCAGCGGGTAGGTCCCCATTCTGAAGTGAAAGTTGTGGCGAATCTTTCGTTGGTGGCGTGAGCCCAAGGTGTGCCCAACCGGCCGGTGTGGCCTCGCGACCACGCGAGCCACGGCTCAAAAAGCCCAATCTGACGAGAAACGGCTCCGCCACCGTTTCTACCGTCTCGCTTTCCTCCCCCACCGCCAGCGCAAGAGTGTTCAGCCCCACCGGACCCCCAGCGAACTTGCGGACGACTGCCTCGAGTACCGCCCGATCGAGCCGGTCCAGCCCCAGTTGATCGACCTCGTACAGTTCGAGCGCCGCCAGCGACACGTTGTGGTCAACAATCCCGTCTCCGTGCACCTCTGCGTAGTCACGAACCCGGCGTAGCAGGCGGTTGGCTACCCGGGGGGTACCTCGACTGCGACCGGCGATCTCCCGCAGGCCGTCGGTTTGCGCCGTCACCTCCATCAGGTCGGCTGATCGCGACAAGATTCCGGCGAGGTCATCATCGCCATAGAAATCCAGGTGCCCGGTGAAACCGAACCGATCGCGCAGTGGTCCTGGCAACAAGCCGGCCCGCGTGGTGGCACCCACCAAAGTGAATGGCTCCAAATCCAGTGGAACTGCCGTGGCACCTGGACCCTTACCGACCACCACGTCTACTCGAAAGTCTTCCATCGCGATGTACAACAACTCTTGCGCTGCCCGCGAGGTGCGATGGATTTCATCGAGGAACAGCACCTCACCTGGCTGCAAACTGGTCAAGATTGCTGCTAGATCGCCAGCATGCTGCAGTGCTGGTCCGCTTGTGATTCGTAGCGGTGCACCCATCTCGGCGGCGATGATGCCCGCCAACGTGGTCTTGCCGAGCCCGGGTGGACCACTCAGCAGGACATGGTCTGGTGCGCGGTCCCGGCGCCGAGCGGCGGTGAGCACTAGGTCGAGTTGGTCGCCAACCCGTGGCTGTCCAGCGAAATCCTTGAGTTGAGTAGGACGCAAGGCGGAATCAAAGGCGGATTCGCCGGAGGCAACTTCCGGGCTCACTAGTCGTTCAACGTTCATCGCTGCAACTCCCGCAGCGCGGCCCGCAGTGCTACTGCTACCGGACCGGAGGCCAATAGTTCCGGTTGATCCTGCGCGACACTCTTCAACGCGGTTTCAGCCTCTCGATTAGACCACCCTAGGGAGACCAACCCCGATTCGACTACCTGTCGCACGGACTCGTCCGCCGATGCCACCTGCGCTAGTTCCGCAGAGCTAGGGGCACCTACTCGGTCAGCCAACTCCAACAAGATCCGCTGCGCACCCTTCTTCCCGATACCCGGTACCTTCATCAGCGCGCGTTCGTCCTCGTTCGCCACGGCCTGCCGCAGTCCCTCAGCGGTCAGGGTGCCGACCAAGGCAAGGGCAGTTCTGGGGCCAACGCCGGAGACCGACTGCACTGTCTCGAAGATTTCCCGTTCCTCAGCGTCCGCAAAGCCGAACAGCGTCCAGGAGTCTTCCCGAACTACCAGCGATGCCGGGATGGTGCGGGTGTCACCAGCGCGCAAGTCCGCGATCGTCCCTGGTGTGGCCTGCACCCGAACTCCCATACCCCCTAGATCCACTACGACATGGGTGGCCGCGACTTGGTGCACTTCGCCCCTAACAAACTCGATCATGCTCGAACCTCTCGCAGTCGTTGAAGAAGTGGCGATCGCCAAGCGTGACAGATGGCAAGCGCGAGCGCATCAGTGGCGTCAGCCGGTCGTGGCGTCTCCTTCAGCCGCAACAACCGGACCACCATGGCCGCCACTTGATCCTTGTCCGCATTGCCGTAGCCAGTAACCGCCGCCTTAACCTCACTCGGCGTATGGCTGTGCACGGGGATACCGACCGTTTGCGCCGCCAGCATCACCATTGCTGCCGCTTGTGCCGTTCCCATGGCGGTTCGGGTGTTGTGCTGCGAAAAGACCCGCTCTACCGCAACCACATCAGGCTGGGCCGTCTCAATGAGTTCCGTCGCGTACTTGTGGATTTGGTGTAGTCGCACGGGGAGGTCGTCTTCGGCGGGTGTACGCACCACAGCCACGCTGACCAGTTCCACTCGCCGTCCCGAAGCTGCCGAGACCACCGCCATGCCGCAGCGAGTCAAGCCAGGATCGACGCCGAGAACCCGCATCAGACCTCCAGCCTGATCGAACGTGTGTTCGGTAGCCTAGCCGGAGCCGGTGGTCCTCCCGAGCAAATCTGCCCGCGTGTCTAGCAGCCTGTTACTTCTTTTTGGCAGTCGATTTCTTCGCCGTCGATTTCTTTGCCGTCGATTTCTTTGCCGTCGACTTCTTCGCCGTCGACTTCTTTGCCGTCGATTTCTTTGCAGTCGACTTATTGGAGCTGCGCGTCACTCGCTTGGCTGAGGCTTTGGCGACCCTCGCTGTCGTACCTGCCGCATGTTTGGCTCGCCTAGCCTTCTGCTTCACCGCGGTCTCACCCGGATCATTGGTGACACCTGCGGGCTTACCAGCCAGCACCCGGTCAAATCCAGCCCGCAAATCGCCAATAAAGTCCTCAATATCGGGAACAGCGGCTTGGTCAGCCGAAACACCGATGTAGGCGGTGCCGTCATAGGTCACCAAGGTGATGTTGGCTGCCGCTCCCACAGTTGGCACCAACGGCCAGGTGCCAATGAGCTGCGCCCCACCTACGTAAATCGGTACCGGGGGGCCAGGCACATTACTTACGGTGATGTCGCTGGTGCGCGCCACCGAGGCCAACATCGGCACCGGGAGCACCCAGCTAGCCTCCGCAAGCGGATTAACCAAGGTGAGCGCGGGTTCATCCCGCCAGCGACGAACTTCGTCGTGGGCTGAGTCGATTCGTTCCCGGATGGTGATATCGCTGACCGGCAGTTCCAGCCGCGCGATGGTCACGGCGTTAGCAGAACTGCCGTCCTTGACCGTCTTGCGCAGACTGATCGGGATGTTGAACCGCAACTGCTCGGCAGATTTGCCGTGCCGCTCGTGATAGGCGGCCAGCCCGGTGGTTACCGCCCCCAAGAAGGTGTCGTTGACGGTGTCGCCCCGCTCTTTGCTGATCCGCTTGATCTCATCGAACGGCAACTCGAACGTGGCGAACCGGTACATGTCAGAGCGGCGATTCATTAACGGGGATAACGATGACTCCGGAACGGCGGCGAACTTACCCAGTGAACTGGCCATATCCACGGCCTCGCCAATGGTTTCCTGCGGGGCCTTGACCGAGCCAACCGCAAAATCAGCCACTATTTTGGCTCCCTTCACCGCCGCGTCAAAGGCCCGAGACAGGTTGTCTTGAATGTTGGCCTTCGACACTGACGTGATCGAAACATCTTCACCGATCGGGGCTGGTGGGGCTTCCGGCTCGTCGGGGTTTCCATCTGGCGTGAACTCAAACAAGTTCAACCCAATGAGTACCGCACCTTGGCCGTCTGCGATGGCGTGGTGCAGTTTCATGATGATCGCGGCGCGGCCATCTGGCAGCCCTTCCACCAAGACGGCTTCCCATAACGGCCGGGCATGGTCGAAGTCAGTCAGGCTCATCCGACGCGCCTCCGCCAGCACTTCACCCCAGCCACTACCAGGAATCAACTGAAAGCGGCGCAAATGAATGTCTAGGTCGAACTCCGGGTCGACAGCCATTCGCGGCGCGGAGACACCTACTGCGCCGAACAACGGCCGCTCGCGTAGCACCGGCACCATCCGGGTCAGTCGATCAAATCTTGCTCGAAGCCGTTTCCAGTCCGGAGCGTGCTCGAAAAGCAGCACCGCAACTACGGTCGAGCGCATGCTGCGATCCACGGAGGCGGTTCGCCAGGTGGCGGCATCAAAGCCGGTTAATTGCTGTCCCACCGCACGCAGATCATTGACCCCACGCACCGCTTCATCGAGTTCGCCCACATCGACTCCTCTCGTCACCTCGTCTGACCGCGAGGCTACCCATTGAACCGCTGCTTTCGCGCGAGGAACTAGATATCAGCCAACCGCAGCCATCACTTCGTCAGAAACGTCAAAGTTTGCATAGACATTTTGCACATCGTCGGAGTCTTCTAAGGCTTCGATCATCTGAAAGACTTTGCGAGCATCATCTTCCTCCAGCTGAACGGTGACGCTGGGCAGAAAGGTCGCCTCCGCGGAGTTGTAGTCAATGCCGGCTGCTTGCAGCGCCTGTCGCACCTGCACCACGTCCGTGGCCTCACTCACCACCTCAAACGAGCCATCGAGATCATTGACCTCTTCCGCTCCGGCCTCCAACACCGCCTCATAGATCTCGTCCTCATCCGCGCTAGCTGCTGGCACGATCACCACGCCCTTGCGAGCGAAGAGATAGGCGACCGAACCGGGATCGGCCATGGAACCGCCGCTACGGGTCATCGCGGTGCGAACCTCGCTGGCAGCCCGGTTGCGGTTGTCGGTCAGGCACTCCACTAGTAGCGCAACCCCGCTGGGCCCGTAGCCCTCGTACATAATGGTTTCGTACTCAGCACCACCCTCTTCTTGACCAGAACCCCGCTTGACCGCTCGGTCAATATTGTCGTTGGGTACCGAGTTCTTCTTCGCCTTTTGGATGGCGTCGTAAAGGGTTGGATTACCGGCCGGGTCGCCGCCACCTTGCCGCGCTGCAACTTCAACATTCTTGACAAGTTTCGCGAATAGTTTGCCCCGTTTCGCGTCGACTACAGCTTTCTTGTGCTTGGTAGTCGCCCACTTGGAATGGCCCGACATGTCGCCTCCTCGCTAGATCAAGGACAAAAACCGGCGATGCACCCGGTCGTCCGCGGTGAGTTCAGGATGGAAGGCTGTTGCCAGGACCGCACCCTGCCGCACCGCCACGATCCTAGACCCTGCAGCATGCTCAACTTGGCCCCACACCTCAACGTCTGCGCCCACGTGCTCCACCCAGGGGGCCCGGATGAAGACTCCCGGGAAGTCAGCCCCATCTAATTCCGGCATCGGGACTGGCGCCTCAAATGACTCGGTCTGTCTGCCAAATGCATTTCTGCGGACCTCGATATCGAGGCCGCCAAACGTTCGCTGATCGTCCCGACCGTCCAACACCGTGTCGGCGAGCATGATCATTCCCGCACAAGTACCTAGTGCCGGGGTGCCGGAAGCGATTTTGTCGGCCAACGGCTCAATAAGATCGAGGTCGGTGGCCAACCGGGACATGGTGGTGGACTCGCCACCGGGGATGGCAATCGCGTCGATACCGGCTAGTTCGCTGGCTTCCCGGACCGCGACCGCGTCAGCCCCCAACGAACAAAAAATGGAGATGTGCTCCCGAAAAGCGCCTTGCAGCGCCAAAACGCCGATCCGCGGTCGGGTCACCAGCCGCGTTCCGCCAGCCGGTGGTCCACCGGGAGATCCTCTACGTTGATGCCGACCATGGCCTCACCAAGACCCCGCGAAACTTTGGCCAGTACGTCAGGATTGTCAAAGTTGGTGGTGGCCTGCACGATCGCGTGTGCTCGTTGGGCTGGGTCGCCGGATTTGAAGATTCCGGAGCCTACGAAGACACCGTCCGCGCCCAACTGCATCATCATCGCTGCATCTGCAGGGGTCGCTATGCCGCCAGCGGTGAACAGCACTACCGGAAGTTGACCAGTCCGCGCTATTTCGGCCACCAGGTCATAAGGAGCCTGCATCTCTTTGGCCGCGACGTACAACTCGTCTGGCGCCATCGAGGACAGCTTGGCAATCTCGCCTCTGATCTTGCGCATGTGAGTAGTGGCGTTCGAGACGTCTCCGGTCCCGGCCTCGCCCTTGCTGCGAATCATGGCCGCACCTTCGTTGATGCGCCGCAGCGCTTCCCCCAGGTTGGTGGCTCCGCAGACGAAGGGAACCGTGAACTGCCACTTGTCAATGTGATTGTCGTAGTCAGCCGGTGTCAGCACCTCTGATTCGTCGATGTAATCCACGCCCAGTGACTGCAGGATTTGCGCCTCCACGAAGTGGCCGATTCGCACCTTCGCCATCACCGGAATGGAGACTGCGGCGACGATGCCCTCGATCATGTCGGGGTCACTCATCCGCGAAACGCCGCCTTCTGCCCGAATATCGGCAGGAACGCGCTCCAGCGCCATGACCGCACACGCGCCAGCATCTTCTGCGATCTTGGCCTGCTCTGCGGTGACGACGTCCATGATGACGCCACCCTTCAGCATTTCGGCCATACCGCGCTTTACCCGATCGGTGCCGACTACGGAGTCGATGCCTGCTTGGCTCATGGGATCCCTCCAACAAGGATTGCGGCGACTGCCTCTATGGTAGGGCCGCAACGCGTAAGGGCCCAATCCAAGGGCGGAATGCCACCCGTTCAACGAACTCCGAAGCCAGGTGGCGGGACGTCATCCATCTCAAATGATTCCGGCAGTGGAGTGTGCCCAGCGAGCCGAAACTTGCCCACCCACCAGTTGTCGCGCACATCTCTGCAGGCCCGCACCGCGTCGTTGTAGAACCTGCGTGATAGCTGCACTCGACGGGTGCAACTCTCCAGGTCATTCATCAACTCTCCATCAGCACCGGCCGCAACCTCCGCGACTGCCTCCGAATCGTCAAAGGTGGCAGCCAAGACTCGTGACAGATTGGATTCCGCTAGACCCCTGGTGAGGTCCTCCGCGGCATCGGCGCGGCGCGCCTCCCGAACGGCATCGGTAATGACTTCCGCCGTAAAGGGATCAGGTAGCAGCGCCCCAGCCACTTGGCTCGCCGCCGTCTGCCGTTCCAACAGGGCACGATCCAGTGACACTCGGCCCGCATCGACTCGGCGATGCAGCCGATCTAGTCGGCCTGCGGTCTGCGACAAGTACAACCCAAACAGCACCAAGACCACCAACAGAATGATCAGCCATACCCACCAACTCATGAGTCAGCCTTGCCTTTGGTTGCCCGAGCGATGCGGCCGACGAACTGTCCCCGGAGATCTTCGGTGACTTTCTCCCCTGGCATCCGAACACTGCGGTAGACGTCCACGATCTCGCGCGACACCCGTGACCAGTCGTATAGGGCTGCTCGTTCCCGGCCCGCTGCTACCAACCGTCGCCGCTCCGTCGGATCAGCAAGCAGCTCGTTGACCACCCGGGCGAGATCGGCCGAATCGCCGTTGCGGAAGTGCGCACCCGCCTGACCTTCTGCCAGCACTCGCCGAAAGGCCTCCAGATCGCTGGCCACAACCGCGGTGTCACTGGCCATGGATTCCAGCAATACGATCCCGAATGACTCGCCACCGGTGTTCGGTGCAATGTACAGATCGGCGGAATGAAAAGCGTTGACCTTGTCTTCCTCTGACACCAGCCCGAGAAAAGTCAGTTTTTCTGCAATGTCAGGCGCCAAACTGGCCAAGATCTCTTTTTGATCCCCTGGCCCGGCCAGCAACAATCGAACCCGGGGGTGTCGCTCGGCGATCTCCGGTAGCGCACCCAACAGCACCGCAAGACCTTTTCGGGGTTCATCGAGCCGGCCAAGGAAAAACAGTGCCCCGCCCTCTCCCGGCCAGCCGTCAAAGGCCGTTCCGGTTTCGAAGTGGGCGCATTCGACACCGTTGGGAATCAGAACCGCGTCGCCACCGAGATGCTCCACCAGGGTGCGTCGAGCCAGCTCGGACACCGCGATCCTGCCCCGAGTCTTCTCCATAATGGTTTGGGCGAGGGAAAATCCCGCCGATAGTGCTCGGGACTTCTCCATGGATGAATGCCACGTTGCCACGATTGGGCCTTGTGCCGCCCAAATCGCCACGGCGGAGATTCCCGGCGAGATCGGCTCGTGGACATGCATGACATCGAACTCACCGTTGCGAATCCATTCGCGCAGCCTGCGTGTGGATCGAATACCCAGGTTGAGCCGCGCAACCGACCCGTTGTACCGCACCGCCACCGGCTTGCCGGTGGACACGACATAATCCGGCAGATTCTCTTCGTCCTCAGCTGGGGCGAGAACCGATACCGAGTGGCCCTCCCGTTCCAAGGCGTCCCGCAAGTCGCGGATATGAAACTGCACCCCACCAGGGCTATCCCACGCGTAGGGGCAGACGATGCCGACCTTGAGCGACTCTTCGGCCATTACGTCTCCCGAGTGCGCGGACCACGATTCGGATCTAGATCAGCTCGCCACAGCGGCTGCAGCATATGCCAGTCGGTGGGGTGTCGAGCAATCCCTACCTGCAGCTGATCCGCAACGAGCTGGGTATTGGCTTTGACGTCGTGATCCTCGTCGTCGGTGATGACCGGCTCGATCGGCGGCAGGATGGTGGCTGCTGCAGATTGCCGCGTGTAGTAGAAACTCACCGGCAGAATCTTTGCGCCGGTGCGGCGCGCCACCACGGCTGGACCACGCGGGAACGTGGTCGGTTCGCCGAAGAACTGCACCGGCACCCCATGTCGAGACAGATCTCGATCCGCGACCACACCGCACAGCACTCCGCTATCCACCCGTTGCACCAAAGTCTCAATGATGTTCGGTGTCTTGGTACCGATGATTTCCATACCGAGTTCGGTTCGGAAGGCCTCAAATTTCTTGAACAGCTTCTCAGGTTTCAGCGTTTCGGCGACTGTAGTGCAACTGCCGTAACGCTGAGCAAGAAAAGCCGCACCCCAGTCATAATTTCCGGCATGAGGCACCACGAAAAAAAGCTTTTCCCCCGCCGCCACCGCCTGGTCGATATGCTCCACACCTTCGACCGGAAGGTTGATGATTCTCTCCATCGGCCAGTCCGGCATCCGAAAGGCGTCGCACCAATAGCGGGCGTAACTGTGTAAACCGTCCCGGGAAGCGAGTCGAATCTGCTGCGCGTCGGCGTCGGGCAAGACTCGAGCCAGGTTCTTTTCGTATTGCTTGACCGATGGGCCGTGCCGTCGCCAGACCTGGTCGGCGCCACGAGCAAAGACCGAGTACGCGCGTTTTTCCGACATCCGTCGCACGGCGGACCAGCCAACCGAATATCCCAGGTAGGCGAAGTTGTCTGAGATCACTCCGCCGCCTCCGCATCGTCGCTCTCCGGGACTGGCTTTGCCAACTGCTTGCGAACATGGGCGAATCGCTGCCCCACGGTGATGACCACTAGCACTGCCAAAACCGGCAGTGCTACCGGCAGCGCCCAATCCAGCCCCAGCCCGGTCAGTAAAGCGGCTAGCAACGCCACGATGAGTCGCTCGGCTCGCTCGGCAATCCCGACGTTGGCCTCTGCCCCCACACTTTCCGCCCGGGCTTTTGCGTAGGAAATGGTAAACGCGCCCACCAGACAGACCCAGGCAGCAGCGGTAGTCACGGAGTCTCCGCGGGAGGCGAAATAGATCAGCAGTCCGCCGAAGATGGCACCATCTGTCACTCGATCCAGTGTGGAGTCGAGGTAGTTGCCCCACGGTCCTGCCGTACCGCGCATGCGCGCCATGGTTCCGTCCAGCAGATCGCTGAATACAAACAACAAAATGACCACGACGCCCCAGACGAAGTCACCGCGGGGGAAGAACCACAACGCGGCAGCGCTGGAACCAGCCGCACCGACAAAGGTAACCATGTCTGGCGTTACCCCGAGTTTGAGTAGTCCTCGTGCCGGTGGGTCGATGAACTTCGCCACCACGCTGCGGGTCTCTTGATTATTGAGCACCAGGGGCCTTTCGCCGGAAACTCGGACAGCACGATCGTACTGACAAACGCATCTTGATGGTCGCACCACGCACGACCAGCGGGAGTGACAGACTCTGCACAACAGGTTCAACCGTTGATGGGAGGAGTCAGCATGAGGGAGCCCGCCATCCGCAATGTTGTGCTGGTCGGACCATCCGGCAGTGGCAAATCCGCACTCGCGGAAGCCCTACTGTTTGCTGCCGGCGCCATTCGCGAACGAGGACGCGACGGCGGCACCCTGTCGGACCACACCCCCATCGAACAGACTATGGGTAGGTCGGTGACCCTGACGCCGCTGTCATTTGAGTTTGCGGACACCCGGATCAATCTGCTCGATACGCCCGGCTATCCGGACTTTGTTGGTGAGTTGCGCGCAGGGCTCCGAGCGGCGGACGCAGCACTGTTTGTGGTTTCAGCTATCGACGGCATCGATGCCGCCACCCAACTCCTGTGGCAGGAGTGCGAAGCCCTGGGAATGCCGCGGGCGGTGGCAGTCACCCGAGTGGATAAGGAGAGTGCCGATTTCACCGAGTCGGTGGCTCGCTGTCAACGAGCGTTGGGTGAGGAACTGCAGCCGATGTACCTTCCACTGTTAGCCGATGACGAAACGGTCGCGGGGCTGATTGCCTTACTGAGCGGAACGATCATGGACTACTCCGACGACTCTGTCACCCAGCGACCCGCCGAAGCACAACATCTGGAAATCACGGAGGACACCCGCAGCGCACTCATTGAGGGAATCATCACCGAATCAGAGGACGAGACCTTGCTGGATCGCTTCCTGACCGGTGAAGAACTCGATATGACCATGCTCAACGAAGACCTCGAGAAGGCAGTGGCCAGAGGGCATTTTCATCCGGTACTTCCGGTAGTACTCGGCGAAAAACTCATCGGGGTCACGGAAATCTTGAGCGTGATCGTCAACGGATTTCCCACTCCGGCCGAGCATGCTCTACCTGCCGCCACTACGCCTGAGGGTCGGGCCAGTGCTCCGCTTGCCTGCGACCCAACCGGAGATTTGTGTGCGGAGGTTATCCAGACCACATCGGATCAGTTCGCCGGTCGGCTGAGTTTGGTTCGCGTGTTCAGCGGCACCCTCACCGCCGATGCTGTGCTGCATGTGTCGGGACATTTCCTGAGTGATCGCGGGCATGAGGATCACGACGAGGACGAACGCATTGGTGCGATCTCCTCCGCGCTGGGCCCGGATTTGGTGCCAGTTGCGGCCGGTCGAGCGGGAGATCTGGTGTGCGTCACGCGACTAGCGGCGGCAGAAACCGGTGACACGTTATCTTCACCTGATCAGCCACTGCTGGTGGAGCCCTGGACCATGCCCGACCCGCTGCTACCCGTAGCGCTAGCAGCCAACACTCGCCAAGACGAAGACAAACTGTCCACCGCATTGCATCGGCTAGCGGCCGAAGACCCGACAGTTCGGGTGGAACGTAACCGAGAAACTCGTCAAGTGGTGCTGTGGTGCATGGGACAAACTCATGCCGATGTGATTTTGGACCGCCTGCAAAACCGCTATGCCGTGTCAGTCACGGCAACACCCCAACGGATTCCGCTGCGCGCGACCCTCAAGACCAAGGCCAGCGGGCAAGGTCGACTCGTCAAGCAATCAGGTGGACATGGCCAGTACGCGATCGTAGACATTGAGGTCACCCCACTCGCCCCCGGTGAGGGCTACCGGTTTGTGGACCAGGTGGTCGGCGGCGCCATCCCGCGCCACTACATCGCTGCAGTGGACAAGGGACTGCAACAGGCGATGGCCGACGGCGCCGCGCTGAGATTCCCACTCGTGGACCTCGAAATCGCCATTGTCGATGGTAAGTCCCATTCGGTGGATTCCTCCGACATGGCGTTCGCTACCGCGGCTGGCTTGGCACTACGCGAAGCGGCCGCCAGCGCCGGTGAAGTGCTGCTGGAACCGGTGGACAAGGTCATCATCGAGGTCGCGGACGAATATGTCGGCGCAGTCATGAGTGATCTGTCCGCGCGACGAGGTCGGATGAGCGGTACTGAATCGCTAGCTGGCGGGCTCACTCGGATCCAGGCCACAGTCCCAGCAGCAGAGTTGACTCGCTACACGATTGACCTTCGGGCGGTGAGTCACGGATCCGCTACCTTCAGCCGACAGCCGAGCGGTCATGAACGCGTGCCCGACCGGTTGGTGTCTACCTTGCTGACGCAAGCCAGCGACGACTGACCGTCCGGACTAATCGACCTTGGGCCGAGGTTCGAAGCGGTACCCGACACCTCGAATCGTAGAAATGAACTTCGTGTCCGAGCCCGTTTGCTTGAGTTTACGGCGCAGGTTGCCCACGTGGACATCCAAAATATGTGGGTTGTCTTGCGGCTCCCCCCACACGATGTCCATCAGCCGTTCCCGACTCCAGGTTCGTCGAGGCGACGAGGTGAGCGCCTCCAGAATGTCAAACTCAATCTTGGTTAGCGTGACCTGTTCACCGCTGATATCTACCTCACGAGCGCCAAGGTCCACGCTGATGCCCTCAAACTGGCGGAGGCCTTCGTTGTCGATCTCACGGCGGGGACGGCGACGCATCGCGCGCATCCGGGCTGTCAGTTCCCGGGGGGAGAAGGGCTTGGTGAGATAGTCGTCGGCACCCACCGATAGCCCGACGACCTTGTCCATCTCGCCAGCACGTCCCGTCACCATAATGACGTAGGCATCTGTGTGGCTGCGCATTTGGCGGCAGACCTCTACGCCATCGCCATCCGGCAGTGTGAGATCCAAAATAATGAGTTCGGGTCGATTCTGTTTGACCCAATCCAAGGCAGCTTCACCTGTGTCACGAACCGTGACCTCGTAGCCTTCACCGGCCAGCAAAATTTCGAGGATGCGGGCAATCTCCCTCGCATCTTCCACCACTAGTGCCGTCGCGCCGGTCATCTCTCCCCAAATCGCCTTGCCGTTCGAGTCACCACACAAATCGCCTCGCTGTCGCATTATTGCGAAGTTCGGCGGTCGGAGCGACCCCTACCCCAGGAACCCCGCCGACCGCGATGGCGAACTCGTCAACCCATACCCACATCGCTGTGCTCCCAGGCTTCCGCGATGACTCGCCGAGTGTCAGCTAGTTCCTGCGGCAGAATCTTTGTCCGACCCACGATCGGCATAAAGTTCGCATCACCACCCCATCTGGGCACGATGTGCTGATGTAGGTGAGCCGATATCCCGGCCCCCGCGATTTCACCCTGATTCACACCAAGATTGAAGCCGTGTGGCTGCATTGCATGTCGGATCGCCACCATTAGCCGCTGCGAAAACTGATTCATTTCGGCCAGTTCGGTGGCCGTCGCTTCGGTGATGTCCGCGTAATGCCGATAGGGACATATGAGTACGTGCCCGGTGTTGTACGGATACAGATTCAAAACGGCGAACACCAATTCGCCGCGCGCGACGATCAACCCCTCGACATCCGATAGACCCGGCACCCGGCAAAACGGGCACTGGTCACCAGGGCCGCTGTCAGTGGGTTTGTTTTCACCCCGGATGTAGCCCAGCCGATGCGGCGTCCACAATCGTTCCAGCCCGTCAGCGAGCGGAGCTTCCTGCTCTGGATCGCGATCCCCGACTGGTCCGGTGTTCATACGCGTGACTCCACCGCTGCCACAATCTCCGCAATGGCCTCATCAATCGGAACGCCGTTGTTTTGCTCACCATCCCGATAGCGGAACGAAACGGCGCTGGCGGCCATGTCGTCATCCCCCGCGATCAGCATGTACGGGATCTTCTGCTTCTGAGCGTTGCGGATCTTCTTTTGCATCCGATCTGGGGCAGCGTCGACTTCGGCGCGGATACCTTGCTCCCGCAGTTTCGCCACCACCTCAGCCAGGTAATCCACGTGACCGTCCCCCACCGGAATCCCGACAACTTGAACTGGTGACAGCCAGGCCGGAAAAGCCCCTGCGTAGTGCTCGGTCAGCACACCGATGAAGCGCTCGATGGATCCGAACAGCGCGCGGTGAATCATGATGGGCCGCTGTCGGGTGCCATCGGGTGCCGCGTACTCCAGTTCGAAACGTCGCGGCAACTGGAAGTCCAACTGGATGGTGGACATCTGCCAGGTGCGGCCAATCGCGTCCTTGGCTTGCACCGAGATTTTGGGTCCGTAGAAGGCGGCGCCGCCCGGGTCTGGGACTAACTCCAACCCGGAATCTTCTGCGGCCTGTCGTAGCGCCTCAGTCGCCTCATCCCATTCGGCAATATCACCGACATACTTGTCCGGGTTACGAGTGGACAGCTCCAGGTAGAAATCATCGAGTCCGAAGTCCTTCAGCAGATCCAGCACGAAGCGCAGCAATGACTTCAGTTCATCTTGCATCTGTTCGCGAGTGCAGTAAATGTGGGCGTCGTCTTGAGTCATGCCACGGACCCGCGTCAGGCCGTGGACCACTCCGGAGCGTTCATATCGGTAGACCGATCCGAACTCGAACAGCCGCATCGGCAGTTCCCGATAGGACCGACCACGGCTGCGATAAATCAGATTGTGGAACGGACAGTTCATGGGTTTCAGGTAGTAGTCCTGACCCTGCCTCTTAATGTGGCCTTCCTCGGCTCGCTCCTCATCGAGATGCATCTTGGGAAACATGCCGTCGGCGTACCACTCCAGATGACCGCTGGTTTCGAACAGGCCACCCTTAGTCACATGTGGGGTGTTAACGAACTCATACCCGGCTTCTTCATGACGCCGCCGCGAGTAGTCCTCCATGACGCGGCGCAACGTTCCACCCTTGGGATGGAAGACCGGTAGCCCAGATCCGATCTCTTCTGGGAACGAGAACAGATCCAGTTCCGCCCCAATCCGGCGGTGATCCCGTCGTTCGGCCTCAGCCAAAAAGTCCAGATACTGCTTCAGTTGCTCTTTGCTCGGCCAGGCGGTGCCATACATCCGCTGCAGATCTTCTTGGCTCTGGTCACCGAGCCAGTAGGCGGCGGAACTGCGCATGACTTTCACCGCGTTTGCCGGAATGTAGCGGGTGTCCGGCACATGGGGTCCGCGGCACAGGTCGTTCCAAACGATGTCGCCGGTGCGATTTACGTTGTCATAGATGGTCAGCTCTGACCCGCCAACTTCCATCACTTCGGCGCCGCCTTCGCTGCCGATGAGGCGCAGCTTGAACTTTTCGTCTGCAAGTTCTGCTCGTGCCTCGTCCTCCGAGATCGCGCGGCGCCGAAACCGTTGCCCGGTCTTGATGATCCGTTGCATCTGCTTTTCGACCTTCTTGAGGTCCTCGGGGTGAAATGGTTCTGGTGCATCAAAGTCGTAGTAAAACCCGTCGGTGATTGGCGGCCCGACCCCCAGCATGGTTCCGGGGTAGAGCTCTTGCACTGCCTGCGCCATCACGTGTGCAGCCGAGTGCCGCATCACGAACAGACCTTCGTCAGATTCGATGTCGACTGGTTCTACTTCATCACCGTCGTGCAACTCCGTATCCAGATCCCGCAGTTCCCCGTTGATCCGCGCAACTACCACCCGCCGATCGTCGCGGAACAAATCGAGGGCGGTCATCCCCGGCTCAAGGTCGCGCTCCTGTTTGCCTTCCGGGAGGGCCAGGTTGATTCGTGCCACGAGTTCTCCAGTCCGATCGCAACCGTCTGTGTTGCAGATTGATGGTATCGGCCCCAGCACTGTCACCCCAGGTATGTGTGGCGAGTTCGTCCGCTGGCACCGGCAGTCGGCACTCTCGCCAGGTGTCTGACTCAGTGAACGGGCCGAGTCTCGGCAACAGCAGTCGCCAATCCCTGCAGGGTCGATCGGCACATTGAGCGTCAGTATCGGGACGTGCTGTTGGAGTCAATCGCCCGATAACTGGGCTGCTGGCTACTAGGAGACGGCTGGTTGCTCTAACCGATTCCGGTAGGCCTGGTGGACACCGAAGGCGACTACTGCGCCGAGGCCGAGCACTAACAGCAACGGTAAGAGAGTGTCAGTCCGACCTTCCAGTCCCTGACTCATGCGCCAGCGAAGTGAAACCGCATACACCAAGCCACCCCACGCCGTGAAAAGTTTGCCGCCGTGCAGGAGCCACCATCTCTTCACTCGTCGACCCTGGTCCCGCCAGGTCAGTACGTCACACAGCACTACCGCCAACATCACCACTGCAACTGCCAGCGAGGCAAACGTGTATAGCGAATCGCTACCTAGGTCTACCAGGCCCAGTGCTACTTGACTGAGCAGCACAATCAGCATCACCGCATTCCATACCTTGTCAGCAGTGCGAGGCGGAACCGCTCCGTCGGGTGTGCCTGCGGCGACTCTGGCCCACGTGCCCACGCCCGTCACCACCAGATAGAGCAAGATGACGTCCAGGTACAGAAAGAACAGCGGTTCGTAGGTCATTTCCGCGAAGAAGGCTTGGAAACTGCGACCCTCAATCCCGAGGCTTTCCGATTCCTCACTCCAAAACGACGAGAACAGCGGGTTGGCTAACATCGCGAATCCTGAAATTGCGATGATCCAAGCCACGACAACGCCCAGACGACCCACACGACGGTGCAACTGCCGCTTGGGACCGAATATCTGCAGCGGGAAAATAACCAGGCAAGCCAAAACCCCAGCCGAAATGTGAACAGCCATCGCGATGGTGAAGAGAACCTCCACGTACCTCACCTGTCCACTCCATCGGCTGCGACTGCATGCCCCATATCTTGGCCTGCTTCATTGCAAGATACCCAGTAGTGTCCGCCGCGAGGTGAGCCATGTACTTCCTTCTCACCGTTGCCGCTGCTGCTGCAATTCTCCTGCTGTCGGCTCGTTCCACCCAGTCGGACGATCCGTCTGCGGCATCTTCGTCAGCAGAGCCCGTCGAAGCTGCCGGCTACCGAGCGCCGCGGGAGTTCAGTGGCATCGCCTAGTTGCAGACTCGCCTAGCAACAGCGTGTCTACAGCGGCCAAGCCAATCCTAGGATCACCAAGGTCGCGGATATTGCGCACGCACAAGCACGGATCGTATTCCAGAAAGTCCATCGAGGTACATACGTATCTCGCCAAAAAGTCTCAGCGGCTTCGCGACCCAATTCCATCCGGTCAAGTTCTTGATTCAGCGGTACGTTGCCCCCGACGGTTACCCCAACGCACCCCAATACATAGATGAGTCCTGCGGCCGCGATCATCAGGGCGGCCGTGCCGTCATCCCAGACAAGTTCGTGCACCGTGAGGACAACCGACAGGGGCGCCATACCAATAAAGAGGACCATGAAGACGGTACGGAATACCTCCCGATTAACCGCCTGCATGGCCTCAAGGCCACCGCCATCGGAAATTTGAGCGAGCGATCGCATGATGAAATCCGAGAAGGCCAGAAAGACGCCAGCCAGTACTCCATAGGCGAGTGCCGAAAATGTTGCGAGGAGAACGAACAGAAGAGACATTGCGACAGGTTTACCGTAGATGCGACCTAGGCATCAATGCCGACATTCGTCGCCGATGAGAATGACCAAGTTGCCTCGGCGTCACGCCGACAGGTCGTCCTCAAGTCAAAGAGCCGCAGTGACCCGATATGCAACGCCGCATGCCCTACCTACTGCCCTACTTATCTTTGGAACCACAGTCACAGCCACAGCCGCCCATGTCGTCACCTCCCAACCCAATCGGACACCCTTTACTATAGCCACAGACAACGAATCTGCTGGCGACACTAACGGTCACGCGCGTTGATGAGTTCTAGTTCGTCGAAATTGAGTCCGAGCGCAGCGCCTCTCGGCAATGAGTACAAGTCATTGTTGAGTGGCTGATGATGTTGTGATGGCAATGTCTTATCGATAACTACGAAAATTCCTGCCAGTCCTGCGGCAAACCCATCATCCTTGGCCAAAGCTTGTGAGGGGACCCCTTGGATCGGTCCGGGGTGTTTGAGAGTCACTTCCTGTGCGTGCATTGAGCCGCGTAGATCGCCGGGGCTTGGTAGCCCAGCGCACTATGTGCCCTGTGATGATTGTATTGGTGTTTCCAATCGGTGATGATCATTCTGGCTTGGGTCAGTGACCACAACTCGTTGATGTTCAGGCACTCATCGCGCAGGCGGCCATTGAACGATTCGATGAAGGGGTTCCGCCTCCGGTAGTACGTCTGCTCCGAGACCTCCAGGTGACGGCAAACCGCCGCTACATCCTCACCCTCGGCTAGCATCCGAACAGCGTCCTGAAGCTTGCGGACAATCTGCTCAGGCGTGTGCTTCCTACGCCGTCTTGTACTCATGATCGAGCCTTCCTTCCCGGCAAGGGGTATCCGACTCTCAAATCACCCGCACCAACCAAAAGGGTCCGGCTGGCTGGGTCCTCCCTCGCTTCGGCCCACACACCAACGGCGTAAGTGAAGATTTACTTCACCTAGCGGAGCTTGATTTTCACGACATTGCTGCGTATTCGGCCGTGCCTCGAAGTCTCGCTAGCCACCAGTCGTAACTTGAACTCTTGACCCCGCTTGGGTGCCTTGAAGGTAAAAGCCACTTTCCCGTTCGCTGCCGTTTTTGATTTCTGCTTCGTTCGCCAACTACCGTTCTTCTTCAGTTGACGCTTTACCTTCGTTCCCGATTCTTTGGGTTTCATCGTGCCGGTCATGGTCAACGTACTTTTCGGTTCGACTTTGTTTGAATCCGCCTTGGCCTTGAGTCGGAACTTGCCCTTGGTGAGCGGGGCTAGTTTTTTGAAGCTGCCGTTCGCCATGGTTGCGTAAGTCCAGACGGCTGTTCCACCGATACCGAAATCCTCAACGATTGTTGCCCGCCCCGCCGCAGCCTGCTTTGCGCTAAACCAGACTTCTTTGCGAACCGTGCAACTGGAGCTGCGGCTGTCTCCTACCGATGTTTTCCAGGATCCACTCACTTTTGTCTTGTAGGTGTAGGTGTACTCCTTGGATTGTTTGTCCAACTTGGGTGTGATGCCGCGGTCTTTGGCCAGACGGTTGGCCGCGGTGGGACTTAATGAGATGGAGCCAGGATCCGTTGGTTGCCACTTGGAGTTGCACTTGCCGAAGGTTACGTAACGATTGCCCTTTTTCTGGAACCAGGACTTTCCGTATTGCGGCAAACCAACGTAGAGCTTGCTTTTTTGTTGGCTGCCGACCTGAGCAACTGCGCTTCGAGTGACCTCGCGCGCCCAGTTGTACGGACCGATCGGGCCTGGCGAACTAAAGGAATAGTCGTAGGTCATGATGCGAAGTCGATCCACGCTAGTTGACAGCGTTGCCCAATCGAATACCGTGTAGCCGCCTCCAGGCCTCGGGCTGCCGTCAGCAAGGAAGGGACTGACTCCGGCCGGAACGGTTACGGACAACAACTTTCCCGCCTGGCGAAGTTCTTGGCCCAATCGCGCGATCATGTCGTTGAGAAGCGGACGAGTGTCATCCCAACTATCGGCT
>JAHZLH010000005.1 GCA_022599915.1 Actinomycetes bacterium | reverse complement strand
GGGCTGGCCGTCGTTGGGCAGACTTCGTTTACTCAGGTCGCCGCTGGGCCGGTGACAGCTGGCAGGGCCGTCGCTGGGCCGGTGACGACTGGGAAGGTCGCCGTTGGGCTGGCCGTCGCTGGGCAGGCGACGACTGGCAGGGTCGCCGTTGGGCTGGCCGCCGCTGGGCCGCGGATGACTGGGATGGTCGCCGTTGGGCTGGCCGTCGCTGGGCCGCGGATGACTGGGATGGTCGCCGTTGGGCTGGCCGTCGCTGGGCCGCGGACGAATGGGATGGTCGCCGTTGGGCTGGCCGTCGCTGGGCCACCGGTTCATGGAGCGGCAAGGCCTGGGATGCGATGACCTTCGAGGGCCGTCGCTGGGCCAGTGATGACTGGTCGGGCCGTCGCTGGGCGTAGTCGACCCGGACTCACCCCAAACGATCAAACATGATCGAACCCCGCCGACCAGAATCGGCGGGGTTCGATCTGCTCATGAGGTGTTCATTGAGGCAATGGGACGCCTCGGCTAGCCTCAGCCTGGAGGAAGCATGCCCGAGGCTCGCGGAACGGTTCCGCCGGCGAATTCGGTGCAGACAGACATGGACGGTGACCTAGAGCAGGCGGCTGCGGTTGAACAGCGCAGCCAGGAGAACTTGGTCATCGGCGCGGTTCTGGTAGCCGGTCTTGTAGCGGTTGGCCTCGTCTCGCTGTGGTCGTTGAGTTGGGATACTCCCGACTACGTCTTTCGACCTGAGCAACTGTGGCCGTATCTGCTGCTGGCCTTTGTGGCGATGCTCTCGGAAATCGCCTACGTGCCAATCGTTCACAATGAAGGCGGCGAAGAGCTGACCTTCTTCGAGATCCTGGTTATCGCCGGGGTGTTGCTCTTCGCCCCGGTTACCGCCATGGTGCTGCCGCTGATCGGTTTCGTGCTGGCGCAAGTTCTCCTTCGCCGCCCGATTCGCAAGGCGATGTTCAACTTGGGCTCGTACGCGCTGGCGAGTGCCGCGTTGGTAGCGATCTACGGATCCCGAGCGATCGATGTGAATCGCTTCGGGCTGGAGTGGATTCTGCTGCTCATCCTTGGCGCGCTGGCTTTCGCCATCGTCAATCTCGTCCTCGTCGCCTGGATCCTCAAGGTCGCGGAAGGGTTCAGTTTCCGCGAACTAGTCAAAGAGCAATGGCGACTGTCGATCATCATGGCGCTGCTCAGCACCGCGGTCGCGGCCATCGGTGTCGAAGTGTGGGTTTCTGCACCGTGGATGGCGCTGTTGTTAGCCCCGCTGGTTCTTGGGCTGTGGAATGCGTACAAAGCTGACGCAGAGCGTAATGAGGCCAAACTGCGCAGCGATCGGTTGGTGCTCTTTATGGACACGCTGTCACGCATTTCTAGCGATGAGGCTGAGCAGGAATGGCAGAACCAAGCCATAGGGGAACTGCGCAACGTCTTCGATGCACCAGTGGCCACGATTGTCACTGCGACTGGATCTGTGCGCCAAGACGAGAATGGCTTGGCGGAACTTCACGGCACCAATGCGGAATTGGAGCATTGCACCCGACAGGTGGAGTGGTCGAGCTACCAAGCCCAGAAGATTCCGGAGGACATGCTGCCGGAAGGGTGGACCCTTGGCTATGGCGCCCGTATTGACTTGAGTGCGCAGTCCGCTGGTCTGTTCATCATTGGATCTACTCAGGTTCAGGGAAATCTAAGTAGGCGACTCCGCTCTGATGCGCAGGGCCGTCCCACGGTCTGGCGAATCAGAGGCGACGAAGAGAACGCGCTGTCGGTGCTGACCGGCGTGGTGGCCTCGCTGGGTAAGGCGATGCAGGCACGCAGCAACTTACGGGACCTAGAGACGGAGAAAGAAAAACTCGATGCAGTCGTCACCGGCGCCACTGACGGATTCGTACTGGTGGACACGGCTGGGACCATTCAACGGTGGAGCCCGGCGATGGAAGCCATTACCGGCTATTCGTTCGAAGATCTGATGTCACTGCCGGCGGCGATTGAGTTGGGTAATGCTTTCGTTCAGTTGGTCCCTGCACAATCCAGCGAAGAAGCCGCTCGACTCCCCGAGAGCGCTCTCACCATTACTCGTAACGACGGCGAAGTGCGCGAGCTCAGTGTGGAAGTGAGCCGTGCCGCCATCGAAGCTCGAGTTGGTAGCGAAAGCGCCGAGAACATGTCCGTGCTGACCGTGCGAGATACGACTCGGGAGCGGCGAATCGAGCGGATGAAGTCCGACTTCATCGCCACGGTCTCCCACGAACTCAAAACCCCGATCACGCCGATCAAGGGTTATTCGCAACTCTTGCTCACTCGCTGGGATCGGTTGGATCAAGAGAAGCGGGAACGCATGTTGCAGACCATGTTGGAGCGCTCGGAACACCTCAGCAGATTGGTGGAGGATTTGTTGATCGCGTCTAGGGTGTCTGAGTTGGAAACGACAAAATTGGATATTCGTTCCACAGAGATCCATTTATCCGACATCGTTAACGACGTTTCTGCCGCTTCACCGGAACTCGTGGATCGCCTCACGGTGAGTGGGCCGGACGCGCCGGTGTTCTGCGATCGGCAGCGAGCAGTCCAATGCCTAAGCAACCTAGTGAGTAATGCTAAGAAGTACAGCGAGTCCGACACTGAGATTCTGATTCGTACTGAGGTGCCCACCGGTGATGAGTTTGCAAGCATTGCTGTCACCGACAGCGGTCTGGGTATCCCAGCGGATGAGGTCGGTCGGGTATTTGAGCAGTTCTATCGGGTGGAGGATCCGATGACCATGACAACAGGCGGCACCGGTTTGGGGCTGTACATCTCCCGGACGTTGGCGCGTGCGATGGGCGGGGATATATCGGTAGAGTCGGTATTTGGCGAGGGAAGTACATTCAAGTTGTCCTTGCCACGGACTCAGGTCAACGAGGGAGAGACAGCGTGAAGAAGATTCTCATCGTCGACGATGAACCCACGGTTAGGGCACTACTGCGTGACGTCCTTGAGATTGAGGGCTACGACATTGCGGAGGCCAGCGATGGCGAAAGCGCCATCGCGGCAGTTGCGGACGAAGTTCCCGATCTGTTGGTGCTGGACGTCATGATGCCGGGAATGTCAGGTATCGATGTCTTGATGCAACTGCGTGAACAGCACAGCAACAATCAACTCCCCATCATTTTGCTGACCGCGGCCAGTGACGACGACACCACTTGGCGCGGCTGGAGTTCCGGCGCGAGTATCTACCTGCAGAAACCGTTCGACCCTAGCCACTTGCTGGACTGGGTGGAGCGACTCATCTCCGGACCTTCCGGCCCATCTCCCGCTGGGACTGCTGGCGACGGCGCCGGGAGCGGACCGGATGACGAGGGACTGCTCTCGGAGTTCGGTGGTCTCAGCAACGAGTAGTCCGGCATGCGACGCCTGACTCTGGAGCAGCTGCCGGCCATCCTGGGCAGGTTGCCGACTGGCCCGCGCATCGTTGCCTCTGGAAACTTTGCCACGCCGCAAACATTGCTGTCGGCCGTTGATGCCGCGCTCCCGGCTTACACACTTCATATCCTCAACGCACAGGTAGGCATTCCGCAGCGCCCCGGAGTCATCTTGGAAACAGCCTTCGTAGGTCCGGGGATGCGCGGGCAGCCGGGGCTGCATTATGTGCCGTGTCGGCTCAGTTTGGTTCCGGTGTTGTTTCAGCGCAGTTTGCCGCCGGACATGGTGGTGCTACACACCTCAACTGTTCACAACGGGGCAGTCAGTTTGGGGATCGAAGTCAATGTGTTGCCAGCGGCTGTCGACGCTGTGCGTGCCCGGGGCGGCATCGTGGTGGCGCAGGCGAACCCACAGATGCCCTACACCTACGGTGACGCGGAGCTTCATCTCGATGACATCGACTACCTAGTCGAGGTAGATGAGCCATTACCACTGGCTGGCTTTCCCGAGCCAGACGATGCCTCGGTAGCTATCGGTGATCTGATCGCGGCTCAAGTTGAGAATGGCGCCACTTTGCAGTTGGGGATCGGTTCGATTCCCGACGCCGTACTGCGGCGACTGAGCGGCACGGGCGATCTGCGTCTTTACTCAGAAATGTTTAGCGACGGCATCTGGGAGCTAGAGCAGTCGGGGAAGCTGGACATCGAGGTTCCGCTCATCGCATCATTCTTGTTCGGATCACGTGAACTGTATTCCTGGGTCCATCGCAATCCTCGGGTGCGGATGATGCGCACCGAGATTACTAACGATCCAGCCCGAATCGCCCGGCAGCGGATCATGACCAGCATCAATGGGGCCTTGCAGGTAGACCTCTCCGCTCAAGCCAACGCATCGCGGATCGGAGGTCGAATCTACTCCGGCTTCGGTGGCTCGACCGACTTCATCGTTGGTGCGCTGCACTCACCCGGCGGTCACGCCTACATGGCGCTGCCGTCTTGGCATCCACGCGCTGACATCTCCACGATCGTGGCGCAGATCGAGGGGCCGGTGACTTCCTTTCAACACTCCGCAGTCGTCACCGAGCAGGGGATGGCTCTGGTGTTTGGCAATAGTGAGGCCGAACAGACCCATCAGATCATCGAAAACTGCGCGCACCCCGATGCGCGACCCGAACTGTGGCGGGCGGCCAAATTGATGGGCAGGGCCTGATGCCAGAACTTCCGGAAATGGCCGGTTTGGCCGATTTCTTGGCAGCAACCGTGGTTGGCACCCGCGTAGTTGACGTACAGGTGGCGGCCCTCAACGCAATAAAGACCGCCGATCCGCCGCTATCAGCAGCAGTGGATCGCACAGTTACCCGTGCGGGGCGCTGCGGCAAGTGGTTGGAGCTGCAACTAGGGGAAGAGTCGCCACTTTTTCTACTTGTGCACTTATCCCGAGCCGGTTGGGTGGTGTGGCGAGACAATCCGCCCAACCGCCCAGTACGGATGGGGAGTGGTCCGTTGGCGGTACGAGTCACCTTCGCCGATCAGGACGGTGTGATTCGTGGGGCGCTCGACCTCACGGAAGCTGGCTCCCGCAAACGGTTGGCTGTGCATTTAGTGACAGATCCGCAGCAGGTGCAGGCGGTCGCTGAGCTTGGACCGGACGCGTTGAGCGCGGAACTAAATGAGACTGGATTCAAGGAACTGCTGCAGCAGGCGGGAAGGCGGCAGTTGAAGTCAGTGCTGTGCGACCAGCGGGTCATAGCCGGCATCGGAAACGCCTACTCAGACGAGATCCTGCACGCCGCCCAGTTGAGTCCAAGCGCGCGGTGTAACTCGCTCTCCGACGCGGAGATCGCACAGTTGTATCAATCGATGCGAGAGCTGTTAGCTGCCGCCACCGAACGGCTGCGGGGGCTCGATCCGAGTGCATTCAAGGACAGCAAGCGGACCGATCTGGCTGTGCACGGTCGGACTGGCGAGGCTTGTCCAGTATGCAGCGACACCATTCGTGAGGTCGCCAGCGCAGACTCGTCCCACCAGTACTGTCCGGACTGCCAAACCGGTGGCCAGATCTTGGCTGACCGTCGAATGAGTAAGTTGCTGAAGTAGCCGAAACCGCTCCAGTCGGCAGGGATGACCAGAAACCCGGAGCCGCTGGTCGCTGTCGCACACCCGACCGCATAGCATCTATAGGTAACCAAACTGGAGGTTGAAGTGGCCGAGCCACAATCATCTGTGCGGGAGGACTCCGTCCTGGACGCCCTGGAGGCCGAGGCAATCCACATTTTCCGTGAGACAGCTGCAGCTTTTCGCAACCCCGTGTTGCTGTACTCGATTGGTAAGGATTCCTCAGTCCTGCTGCACCTAGCGGTGAAGGCGTTCGCGCCTGCCCCGATTCCGATGCCGGTGATGCACATCGACACCACTTGGAAGTTCCGGGAGATGATCGAGTTCCGTGACCGGCGGGCCAAAGAGCTCGATCTGGACCTGCGCATCGCAACGAACCACGAAGCCATCGCCGAGGGCGTGACGCCGTTCACGCACGGCACGCACGAGTACACCCGGTTGATGAAGACGGTGGCTCTCCGCGAAGGACTGGATAAGTACGGCTTTGATGCAGCTATCGGTGGCGCCCGTCGTGATGAGGAGCGCAGCCGGGCCAAGGAGCGAATCTTCAGCCTGCGGGAGCCAGGTCATCGCTGGGATGCCCGCAAGCAGCGGCCAGAGTTTTGGCGCACCACCAACACTCGCCTGTCTGAAGGGCAGACCATGCGGGCCTTCCCGATTTCCAACTGGACTGAGATGGATGTCTGGAACTACATCCGTCGCGAGAACATCGACATCGTCGACCTGTACTTCGCTCGGCCGCGGCCGGTAGTCGATCGGGACGGCGTGTGGATTATGGCCGATGACGAGCGGCTGCCGCTGGCTGAAGGCGAAGAGCCGCAGATGCGTAGCGTCCGATTCCGCACCTTGGGTTGCTACCCCTTGTCCGGTGCAGTGGAGTCCGAAGCGGCAGACATCGACACTCTGATTGATGAGATGAGTCAGTCCAAGATCAGCGAACGCGCCGGTCGACTGATTGACGGTGAAGGCGGCGGCTCAATGGAGTCCAAGAAAGCGGAGGGCTACTTCTAATGACTGCGGTAGCGCAAGAAATCCAGGTATTGGACCGAGCCAGCGAGGCTCGCTCCGCGGTGCTGCGCATGGTGGCCTGCGGGTCCGTGGACGACGGCAAGTCAACCCTGATTGGGCGAATGCTGGCGGAAACAGATTCAGTGCCGATCGACCAGTTGGAGTACGCCCGACGCACCCGTCGTGGCGGCTCCACCATTCCAGTGGGCGAGATCGACTATTCGTTGTTGACCGATGGGCTCGAGGCCGAGCGAGAGCAAGGAATCACCATCGATGTGGCTTACCGCCACATGGATCTGCCCAGTAGTCGCCGGGTCATCATCGCCGACGCCCCAGGCCATGAGCAGTACACCCGCAATATGGCGGTCGCTGCCTCGACAGCGGACGTGGCGGTGTTGTTGGTGGACGCGGCCCGCGGATTGCGGCCGCAGACCTTCCGTCACCTAACAGTGTGCGCCCTGATGGGAGTCACCAGCATTGTGGTGGCGATCAATAAGATGGATCTCGTTGGCTACGAACACGCCACCTATGAGGAGCTCAGCGGCGGTATCCGTGCAGCGGCTGCCCGACTAGGCATTGACGAAGTGACTGTCATTCCGGTCAGTGCCATGAGCGGGGCCAACGTCATTGAAAGCAGTAGCCCCGACATGCCGTGGTACTCCGGCGGCTCGGTGCTGGATGCACTGGTGAACTGGGAACCGGTCGACGAGGCTAAGACTGCACCTTTCCGGCTCCCAGTGCAGATGATCTCGCGCGCCAGTAGCAACTTCCGCGGCTACTCCGGAACAATCGCATCTGGGGAGGTCCGGGTTGGCGATGACGTGGTGATCGCGGATTCTGGGGTGACTGCCTCGGTGGATCGTATCGTTACAGCCGACGGCGATTGGCCGGCGGCCTCAGCGGGGCAAGCAGTAACCCTGCTGCTGGATCGGGAAGTGGACATTACCCGGGGAGATTTGCTCTGCCACAAGGGTGCCGCGGCTACCCAGCCAGCGGACCGCTTCGCCGCGGACTTGGTCTGGATCGGTGAGGAGCCGTTGGCACATGGCCGCTCGTATCTGGTCTATGTCGGCCCACGAGTTATCCCCGCAACCGTCACCGCGGTTCGACATCGACTTGACGTGGTGACCGGTCACCACGACGCCGCCCGGGTGTTGGAGATGAACGACATCGGTCGGGTCGAACTGGCTACTGACACCCCGATTCCGCTGGATGAGTATGAGACCTGTCGAGACAGCGGTGGATTCCTGCTGGTTGATCGCGTGTCCAGTGACACGGTTGCGGCGGGTCTAACCCGGCACGCCATGCGACGGGCCTTCAACGTGACACCGCATGATTACGCGGTGGACCGAGACGCTCGGATGCGATTGAAGGGCCACGATGGCAAAGCGATTTGGCTTACTGGCCTATCCGGAGCGGGTAAGTCCACCGTTGCTGATGCCACTGCGGCCATGCTGCATGCCCAAGGTGTGCACACCTATGTGCTGGACGGTGACAACGTCCGCACCGGCTTGAACCGAGACTTGGGCTTCACCCCGGAGGATCGCGCCGAAAATGTCCGTCGGGTTGCTGAGGTCGCCAAACTCATGGTGGATGCCGGTCTCGTGGTCATCATCGCGTTGGTGTCGCCTTACCGTGCCGATCGTCGGTCTGCTCGCTCCATCTTCGAAGAAGGGGAGTTCCTCGAGGTATTTATCGATACCCCGCTAGAAGTCGCTCAGGAACGAGATCCCAAGGGACTGTACGCCAAGGCCGCTAAAGGCACGTTGCCTAACATGACTGGCGTCGGTCAAGAGTACGAGCCGCCGGAGCGCGCTGACGTCCACCTGGACGGCACTGCTGACGTGGCACAGTCGGCTGAGAAGTTGGCCCGAGCAGTCTTGGGCGAGTAGTCGCACTGTCTGATCAGTTCAAGGTGAAGACGTTTACTGCTGCCTCATTTCTTTCGCTGATAGTGAGGTAACCGCTGCCATCGAAAGTGAAGGCAATCGCCTCCCCCTGCGGTTCGCCGACGCTGGCGAGGGAACAGCGAGAGCCCTGCATTGCGCCCCACAGGGTTTCTCCTGCCGACCTTGTCCAGCCGTGCACACCGCCGTAGCCCCGCACGACGATGGATCGCCCGTCAGGTGAGACATCGCCGCCGGTGGCGATCTCGGAGATGGTGCTCTGACCGCGGTGCTGCAGAGTTCGACTGTGGCTACCGGAACCGAATGAGCCGGTGGAGTACAGCTGGGCAGTTGCGCCGGACTCTTTTGTCACGATGAGCAGTGAGCCATCCCATGGGTCGACCAAGAGCGCCTCCACGTTGTGTGGCCCATCCGGGTAGGTCAAGGTCAGGACATCAAAATTACCGGTACTACTGTTACCTGATCCTGCGGTCGGCTCTAGGAGGCGGTAGATCGCGATGGTGCTCCGGACTCGGCGGTTGTCACCGAAATCGGCAACGTAAAGGTACGGCTCACCGCCGATAGGTCCAGGGCCGGTAGCGATATCTTCCCAGTCTCGCGGTGAAAGACCGGACAGGGAGACAGTCTGCCGCAGCGAGCCGGCGGAGTTGATGGCATACAGGTGCGGCCCGTCACCGCTGTCGTTGTGGACCCAGTAGCGGTTGCTGTTGCGTCTACTAGCGGTGAGGCCGGAAATCTCATCGAGTGCGCTGTCACTCACATACCCGGTCACCGAGTGCTGGGCGTCGGCCCCACACAGGTCCAGCGGACTGCTCGTGTCCGGCGCTCCCGGTACGGCGGGACTGCTCGTGTCCGGCGCTCCCGGTGCGGCGGGACTGCCGGGATCGGTTGACTCAGAGTTGCCGGGGGCTGCGGGCGCACTGCTGGCGTCGCCGGGTGTTGGATCGAAGGAGGCACCTGGGGAGCGGCCGGTAGATGTGGCAGTCAGTCGTAGGGCACGGCTCTTACGTGGTGCGTACTTCTTGGTACCGCGAACCCGCAGTCGGAACTGAAGGGTTTCGGAGGCCAGCGGTTCCAGCGCTATGCGTACCCGGCCTCGCTTCGAGGTCTGCTTCGTGAACACCCGCTGCCAGGACTCACCGGTGACGCGGCGTTGCAGCACAACCGTGCGCCGCAGCCCGCGGCCGTTGGTCTTGATTCGTGGTCTGACAGTCACGTTGCCAGCATCTGCAGAGCGCGGAAGCCGCCAGCGACGGATAGCGGTCGTCGATTCCGCTTTATTGGTGGTGAGCGTAGGAGATGACGAGGAAGCTGTGGCAGCGGCACCGCCGCCGATGTGGGCGGTGGTAAACCCCGTGACGAGCGCCATCGCGGTAGCGGCGATTGCCAGGTTCCTCATAAGTTCCGTGCCTCCTCGGCCGGACCAGAAGGATGGTCTTAAGAAAACATCGGGTTTCGGCGAATCGTTCTTGATACTAGGTTTCGAATTCCTTTCCTGGGGAAAGAAGTATGTATCCGGTTACTCGGGACGGCAGCTACGGGGCTGGCCCGAGGATCCGCCCTTCCGGATCATCCGGTATCTCTCCGGTGAGGGGTGCTGCCTGGAGGAGCACCCCTCACCCATCCCGGGTGGGCGCGAGCCTTCGGCGGACCGCGTCAAGCAGCTTGCGCGAGCATCGCAAGCGTTGCAACAGCAGCGGACATGCCCTCGGGGATTTGTTCCACATCGGGTACGGCGTCGTAGTCTGCGGCGATTCCCGCCCACACACCACCGTTGTACGACATCAGTGCAGTGGCCACCCGCACCCGCGGACCGAGCGGGACAAATGGGATTAGCCCAGTCATCTGGCGACCGAGAAAGTAGAGCGGGTACTGCGGACCGGGAATGTTGGTCGTGACCGTGCCGACAGAGCGTTGCGGCATTCGGGCGGCCAACCGGCCGGCTGTCGCCAGCAGCGTTGGCGATATGAACGTGGCGGCGTCAAGCAATGCGGGTACCGCCAGCGCGTCTGGGGACTTCTTGAGTCGCTCCATGTCCGCTCGGATCGTATTGAAGCTGGTCAGTGGGTCAGGTTCCCCAACCGGTAGATCTGCGAAGACGGCCGATACCGCGTTGCCGCTCTCACCACCTGCCCGGTTGCGCACTGAGACCGGAATCATGGTCCGCACGGTCGCGGCCAGCGACAAGTCTGCGCCGCGCTCCAGCAAAAGGGCCCGGAAGCCGCCGGTGGTTGCGGCCAGCAGTACGTCATTCACGGTGCCACCGAGGGAACGCTTGATTTGCTTAACGGTGTCCAGATCCAGCTCGACCCACACCCAGCGGCGGTGAGGGCCTACCGGCCCGATGAGGAAGTCTTCGGTGTGCAGCAGCCGTTCTCCGGTACGCAGCGTTCCAGCGACCTTTGCGGCAGTTTGGGTGGCAAACTCGCGGGGGGCCTGCGCGGCCTCACCGAGTTGCTCCATGGCACGCATGGGGTCGACGATGCGATCGGAGATAGCTGAACTGATGAGTTCAGTAGTTCCGGGTTCGGGCTTGGGATCCCAGGCCTCCGATTCAGCCGGTGCCGCGTTCGGCTCGCGGTCCATTAGCGCCGTGATCATCTCGGCGCCGCCTTTGCCATCTACCATCGCGTGGTGGGTTTTGTTGAGTAGCGCCCAGTCGCCACCATCCAGGCCTTCGATGATCCAGGTCTCCCACAGCGGCCGACTCAGATCTAACCGCTGACCGAGGAGCTGTGCGGTGAGGGCCTGCAGTTGCTCCTCACCGCCCGGTTTGGGCAGCGCAATATGGCGTAGGTGGTAGTCCAGAGAGAAGTGCGGGTCATCGACCCACACCGGAGCGTTCACTTGTAGCGGGATGCCACGAACTCGCTGCCGATAGCGGGGAAGTCGGTCCAACTTCGATTCGATCGCAGCGCGAAGTTCGCCATAGGAGGGGGCGGGACCTTCGAACACCATGAGCGCGCCCATGTGCATGGGCATCTCGCCGCGTTCCATGGTCAGGAAGTTGTTGTCCAGCGTAGATAGTCGATCCGCCACGAGACCTCCCTCAGGTATCCGAGTTCATCTGTATTCGCCCGTGACGCTACTCTGCCGGATTTTGTGCCTAGATGTGCGTCAGGGCGGCGCGCGGTCCCTGTGGACCGAG
>JAHZLH010000004.1 GCA_022599915.1 Actinomycetes bacterium | reverse complement strand
GCAGAGCGGTGTCCGCTAGCGTCGTAGCCGTCGGTGGCGCTATTCGGGTCATCGGGACGAGCGCCTACCAGTTCGCGTCCGACCTCGTGCTGTACCGATTCCGGCATGGTCGCGAGGATCTCTTCGTTGATCTCGCCCAGTTCTGGGTGCTGGCCGTCGTTGGCTTTCTGCGCAGCAAGGGTGTACGGGGCCTTGGCGAAGGCGTGATCGCGCAGGTTCATGATCATCAACTTCGGCGACAGCGGCTTTTCGGTGTTCCAGGCTGGGCATTGTGACTGGCAGCGACCGCACTCGGTGCAGGTCGACATATCGAGCAGGCCCTTCCAGGTGAAGTCCTCGATCCGGCCAGCACCGAAGGTGGCGGTGTCCGGCGGGTCCTCCAAGTTGATCCGCTCGCCATCGGAGTACATCGGTAGTAGCGGGCCAAGACCGTTCGGACGCCGAGAGGCACCGACATTGATCGGTGCGGTGAAGATGTGTAGGTGCTTGCTGTGCAGCACAAGCACTAGGAATCCGAGAATCACAGCGACGTGCAGCCACACCCCGATGACTTCTAGCCAGGCATTGGTCGTCGGTCCGAGCGGGGCGAGCAATGTAGCCACGTACTCCGAGATGAAACCACCGGACATACCGGCTGCCTCGGCATCGCCGGCATACTCTTCCAGGTTGATCTTCGCTGAGCGGTAGAGCACCAACGTCCAGATGACGTTGACGATCATGATGAGCACGAGCCACGCGCCCGAAGTGTGTGAGCCGTAGAAGCGGGACCAGCGACCTTGCTTAGCTGGCTGGTTGTTGGCACGAATGATCAAGAAGATAATCACGCCGATCAAAACCAGCAGGATGAACAGGTCCTCGAGGAACCGGATGACTGGCCAAGTTCCGATGAAGGGGAACGCAAAGCCGTGGATGAAGATTTCGAAGAAGGCCTCGATCACCGTGATGCCCAGGACGAGGAAGCCGATGAACACGAAGACGTGGGCGATCCCGGGAAGAGTCCACTTCAGCAGTTTCTTCTGCCCAAGTACCTCGACGGCTTCGACTTCGATAGTTGCCGGGACGCTAACTTCATTGTCGGGCATTTTGTTGCCTGACCTAATGAGATCCACCAAGAACTTGGCTCGGCGCAACGCGAAAGCCGCAGCGACCAAGATGATGGCCAGTCCAACTCCCCATCGCAGCGCATCGGGCGGCAAAAACTCTTCCATGCGTCCTCCAGACAGCGTTCCCCCGGAAAAATCTCTCCCAATACTACTGTCGAGTAACTTCCAGCCACCAACTGAAGTCCGCTCTTCGGCGTGTGACCTCGCGCACGCCAGCAAATCCAGCTTTTTGACCGATGAATCTGAGGTCTGGCGCGGCTAGTCCGTGACACGCTAATGCGGTGGCTACCGAATCTCCATTCCCTGGTAACGAACCGACTCCGGGACCGGGTGGGTGAAGGTCTGGAACCTGACGGCGGCCGCTCAGCATCCCGGTGAGCACGCGGCAGCCGACGCCTTGGTGGCTGGTCCGGGCTGGCGGCTGGAGCGGATCGTGTCGCAGGGACACACCGCACCGGCCCACCCCGCTGAGTGGTACGACCAAGACGAGGACGAGTGGGTTGTTGTCGTTACCGGGTCGGCCCGACTCACTGTCGCGGAAGATGGCACTACTACTGCGGACATCGAGTTGGGCCCAGGCGACGCGGTGTGGTTGCCAGCGCATTGCCGACACCGGGTGGCCTGGACTGATCCGGACACATCAACGGTGTGGCTGGCTCTCTTCCTAGACCCGCAGCCGGCGGGCAGGTGAGTGCACCGCACTAAGAGCCCCAGGCTTCTAATGCGGCACGGGCCACGACGTCGCCACTCTCCTGCACAAAATGTCCTTCCGGCAGTACTAGTGGTTCCGGACAGCCGTTGATGACCCCGCGCAGCGCGTTCATGACCGGAACTCCCAACACTGGGTCGTTCTCGCCGATGGCCATGAAGGTGGGTCCATTCCACTGCTGTGACCACCACTGGGCTGCCGCCCGGGAAACCTCGACGCCTGCCATCTCGCGGGTGATGGGCACCAACTGGGGGAATGTGCGCACCCCAGCCTGAAACTCTGGGCCTGGGAAAGGCGCGGCGTAGGCGGCGACTTCGGCCTCAGATAGTCCAGGAACAGCCCGGCTCATCAACTCACCCACGTTGAAATCTGGGTTGTTGGCGACATAATCGCGCCAGGCGATGAAGCCCGGACCTGGATCAGCTCCGACTCCAAGTCCGGTGTTCATGACCAGTAGTCGCCCTACCAAATCAGGCCGGTCAACTGGCAAAGTCAGTCCTAGCAGGCCACCCCAGTCCTGGACCGCCAACGTCACCTTGTGCAGTAGCAGTTTGTCGACTAGCGCCAGCAGGCTGCGGCGATGTGCGTCGAAGGTGTACCAAGCGTCCGCAACCGGCTTGTCACTGCGACCGAAGCCGAAGAAGTCCGGTGCCACCACCCGATAGCCGGCGTCCAGGAAGACCGGAATCATCTTCCGGTACAGGTAGGACCAGCTGGGCTCGCCGTGCAGACACAGCACAACGGGAGCGCTCACCGGACCCTCGTCAATCAATGCCATCCGCATCCCTTCGAAGCCGACGAGGTCCTCGATGTAGCGGGGTTGATAAGGGAAGTCCGGGAGGTCTCGAAAGCGGTCATCGGGGGTGCGCAGCACGTCATGACTCATGCCGCCAGTCTGTCACCAGAACAGTTGCGAAGGTCAACCATCGACCGCGGTGTCCGCGGTAGCTGCGCGAATCTGAAGCAAGCTGAACTAGAGCTAGCCGAACTAGTTGGTAGGTGCGCTCGGCTCGAGTTCGGACTCGTCGGCTGCAACCGCGGGAGGTGGCTCCTCGGCCTCCACCTTGATTTCGGGGAGGATCCGGCCCAGCCAAGTGGGTAGCCACCAGTTCGCCTTGCCGAAGCCAAACATCAGCGAGGGCACAATGATCAGTCGGACGATGAAAGCGTCGAAGAGTACCGCGGTGGCCAGCGCCAACCCGAAGAGTTTGATGGTGGAGTCGTCGCTGAGCACGAAAGCGCCAAAGACGCTGAACATGATGGCTGCAGCGATAGCGACGACGCGACCAGATGAGGCCAGGCCGCGGCGGATTGATTTGCGGTTGTCGCCGGTGAGCGCCCACTCCTCCTGCATCCGACTCACCAAGAAGACTTGATAGTCCATGGAGAGGCCAAACAGGATGGCGAAGACCATGATCGGCAGGAACGGAATGATGGGTCCGGTGCCGGTGACACCGAGGAAGTCAGCCAGCCAACCCCACTGGAAGACGGCCACGGTAACTCCCATGGCAGCCCCCAGGGACAACAGACTCGTCACCGCTCCGGTGAGTGGCACCAGGAGTGAGCGGAAGAGAATCACCAGGGCGACGAAACCAAGACCAATGACGACGGTGAGAAACAGCGGCAAGGCGTCGGTGAGCACGGTGGTGAAGTCGGACGTGATGGCCTGGGTGCCGCCCACGTAGGCCTGGGCCGGCAGTAGGTTTTCTGCATCGGGGATCACGAACAGCCGCAGTGAGTCCAGGAGTTGGGTAGTGGCCGGGTCCTGTGGCCCGGAAGCAGGAATGACTTGGACCGCGGCGACGGTCTGGTCGGGACTCATCGGGCCGGGAACAGCGGCAGCGACGCCGCCATTTTCGCTCATGAGTCCGGCGAACTCGATCGCGGTCACGTTGTCGCCAGCAGTTTCAGTTTCCAGCGCGACGATAAAGGGTCCGTTGAGGCCTGGCCCGAAACCCTCACTAATCAGGTCGTAGGCAGTCCGGGCACTGGATCCTTCGGGTTTGCCGCTGTCATCTGGGAAGCCGAGGCGTAGCGAGAACAGTGGGATGGCAATGACCAGCAGGACCAGCATGCCCAGGGCGCCCATCACCTTGTACTTCTTCTCTAGCCAACCGCCGTAGCGGGCGAACGGGCCACGTTCGGGATCGTAGGTCTTGGGTTTGCGAGCCCAGGGCATCTTGATCGCGAAGGCCTTGTGCCCGAGCAGGGAGAGAACGGCAGGAAGCAGGATCGTGGCACCGATCATCATGATCAGGACGGTAGCTGCAGCGGCGATTGACAGCCCGTAGAAGAATTCAATGCCAAGTACGAACAGTCCCAGCAAGGCGATGACAACGGTGACAGCAGCGAACACCACTGCTCGCCCGGCAGTGCGGACAGCCTCCGCTGCGGCGTCGCGGGGCTCGGAGCCGCTGTCCATTGCTTGTTTGTGTCGGTTGATGACAAAGAGGGCGTAGTCAATGCCGACCGCGAGTCCAATCATGGCGGCTAGTTGCGGGGCGAACTCGGCGACGTTGAAGACATTCGCGGTCAACAGCACGACTTGCTGTCCGATTGCGAGCGAAATGACGGCAGAAAGCACCGGCAGGATGGCGCCGATGAGTGAACCGAACGCCAGTAGCAGGATGAACAGCGCGACCAAAATGCCGATGCCTTCGCTGCTAGGTGGTTCTTGATTGGCGTATTCCAAGGCTGAACCGTTGGCGCCTACGGTGAGACCAGCGGTGTTATTTGCATCCTGAACTGCGGTCAGAACAGCGCTGGCATCACTTGCATTAACGCTGGTCTGGTCACCAGAGAAAATCACCGTTGCGTATCCAACCGTTCCGTTCTTGCTAATCCCCGCGGGGCCAATACCGGCCAGTACTTTTTTCTGCTTGCCGGAGGGATTCTGCAGTGCCTCGACTGCCTGGGCCTGTTCCTCCGCTCGGCTTTCTAGTTCTTTCGCCTTTTTCGGGTTCGTTTCGGCAACCTTTTGGACTTCTTTGGTGATTTCTGCCTGCTTTTTCTTCAACGATTCCTTGACGGATTGTTGGACCGAAGTAGCCAGTTCCTGTTGCTTCTTGGGGTCAGGGCAGGACTTGCCTTCGGGCGGGCCGTAGGGGCCGACGACACAGGCCACCCCGGGAACAGCTGCGGTTTCCTTGAGGGTTGCGGAAATCGTTTTAGTGACATCATCGTCGGTGGCTTTGCCCTGGTCTGGACTCCACACGATCTTGGCTGTGGCGGCGGTGAGCCCCTCGGAACTGGGGAGTTGCTCAAGGAGATCTTGTGCCTTGGCCGATTCGGTGTCAGGAAGTGAGAAGGAGTTATTGAACTGACCGCCGAAGTTGGCCGCCATGATGATGATGGCTGCCGCGAAACCGACCCAGGTCAGGATTGCGGTTTTGGGGTGATTAACTGCCCAGCGAGAAAGGGGTCCCATATACATCCGCTCCTGTTGTGGTTGCGACTACCACGGTACGGGGTGAGATTTTCGATGCAATTCGCTCGTCTGGTCCAGCCACGCTACGAAATCGACGGCCTAGTGGCGGTCTATTATCGCCCCATGTCAACGTCTCATCCCGGAGTGGACCGAGTGACCGCTGCGTTAGCGACGTTCGATCTGCAGCCGGAAGTCCGTTGGCTCGATGACGCCGCCACCACCGCGCGGGCCGCCGCTGATGCGCTCGGCATTGATGTGGGAGCGATTGCAAACTCACTAGTGTTCACCTTGGGGGAGCGGCCGGTGTTGGTCATGACGTCGGGTGCTCATCGAGTCGACACGGAATGGTTGGGGGAGCAACTAGGTGGGCAACTCGGCCGAGCCAGTGCCAGCGAGGTGCGGGCGGCAACTGGCCAGGCCATTGGTGGGGTTGCGCCCCTAGGCCACCCGCAATCCTTGGATACCTGGGTGGACGAGAAGTTGGCCGACTATCCGCAACTGTGGGCAGCGGCGGGGCATGCGCACACCGTCTTTCCCGTTACTTTCACCGATCTGGTGCGCGTCACCGGGGGAACCGTCACCGCTGTGACCCGGTAATGCCCGACGCCTGGGTGTCCTGGACCGCAACGGCACCTGCCAAGTCGCTACACCCCGAGGGCTGCTGTGATGCGGGCGAGTTTGTCGGGATCTGGTCGACCTCGCTGCATTTCGGTGATGGTGCCGTCACGCTCAACGACCAGCACCACGATGCTGCTGTCGCCCGCGACGCCAATCGATCCGAGGAAGTGGTCCACATCGGTGTAAACCGTCCAAGTGCGTGCGTTGATGTCCGGATCACCGATTCCCGAGGCCATGCCCCCGTCAATGAAACCTCGGGCAGGCGCCCAGCGACGCTTTAGCATCGGGATCTCGACTACTGCCTGTTCGACGTCTTGTGGCAGTCCGCGCGGCGTGGCTGCAACACCGACTTGCGCCAGTGGCGTGATCCACGCGTCGACATCGGCTTGGTGCCGTTGGTAGAACGCGACGATGACTGCCGTGCGTGCAGCGGGCAAATCCTGTGGGAGTTGGAACTGCTGCCCAGCCAACGATCGGACCTGCAGTGGGGGAAAGTTCATGCCGATCCGGAATCATCGGGCCGCCCCAGGGTGATGCGCAGGCCCACCCAACCGGGATCTGCAGGTTTGCCCAACAACTGCCGGGGGAATGCCTGCACTGCTTTCATCAACCCCAGTGCCCTGGCCTGCCAGCCGTACTTTTTGATCATCAAACTTCGCACCGTGTTAGTCGCTGAGTCCGGCAGAATCTCAGCCTCTCCTGGGTACTGATCACCTCGGATCTTGCCCCGGACGTCGCAGCTGGCTAACTCCACGGCAGGGTTATTGCGTAGCCGTTTGACCTTGCCTGATTCCGCGCCAGTAAAGACAAACAGGTCGTCGCCTTGGCGCATTACCCACACTGGCGTAGCCACGGCGGTGCCGTCCTTACGGAAGGTGGTCAAACTCAAGTAGTCACCGGCAGCCAAGATGTCGCTCGGATTCGATTCGGCGGCGGACTTCCCAGACATGCCAAGAGTCTACTTTCGCCGGCAAACACCCGCTGTGGGACGCTGAGATCGTCGACTTCCTAGTCTTTTCGAGCTATATGGCACAAAATATGAGTCGATCTGACTCAAATCTTCTGATTCTGGAATAGACAGATTGGCTCAGTGCGTTGCACTATATGAAGCGCCAGTAGGCCCAACGGTGGGCTTGTTGGCTCTCTGAGACTAGAAGGAGACAACTATGAGCCGACCAGTCGGCATTGACTTGGGCACGACCAACTCGGTTGTGGCCGTTCTTGAGGGTGGCGAACCCTCAGTAGTAGCCAACTCCGAGGGGCAGCGCACAACGCCCTCGGTGGTGGCATTCGCCAAAAACAACGAAGTTCTCGTGGGTGAGGTCGCCAAGCGACAGGCTGTGCAAAATGCTGACCGCACTATCCGGTCGGTCAAGCGCCACATGGGCACCAACTGGAAGATCGACATCGACGATCACGGCTATACCCCGCAGGAAATCAGCGCTCGGGTGTTGCAGAAGTTGAAGCGGGACGCGGAGTCCTATCTAGGTGAAACCGTTACCGATGCGGTGATTACGGTTCCTGCCTACTTCAACGATTCCCAACGGCAAGCCACCAAAGAGGCCGGAGAGATCGCAGGACTGAATGTGCTGCGCATCATCAACGAGCCGACCGCAGCGGCGCTGGCCTACGGTCTAGACAAGGGTGACAGCGAGCAGACCATCTTGGTCTTCGACCTCGGTGGCGGCACGTTCGACGTCTCGCTACTGGAGATCGGTGACGGCATTGTTGAGGTAAAAGCCACCAGCGGTGACAACCATCTCGGTGGTGATGACTGGGATCAAAAGGTCGTTGACTGGTTGGTCGAAGAGTTCAAGAACAAGAACGGTATCGACCTAACCAAAGACAAGATGGCGATGCAGCGGCTCCGTGAGGCAGCCGAAAAGGCCAAGGTGGAGCTGTCGTCCTCAACGACTACCAGTATCAACCTGCCCTACATCACCGTAGACGCGGAAAAGAACCCGCTATTCCTGGACGAAACGCTGACTCGGGCGCAGTTCGAGAAGCTGACGACAGATCTGCTCGATCGGACCAAGAAGCCGTTTCAGAACGTGCTCAAGGATGCCGGCGTATCGGTCAAAGAAATCGATCAGATTGTGCTGGTTGGTGGCTCGACTCGGATGCCCGCAGTAGTGGAGTTGGTGAAGAAGCTGGCAGACAGGGAGCCCAACAAGGGCGTCAACCCCGATGAGGTTGTGGCCGTTGGTGCTGCACTGCAGGCAGGCGTGCTCAAGGGCGAAGTACAAGATGTCTTGCTGCTGGACGTGACTCCGCTGTCCCTAGGTATTGAGACCAAGGGCGGGATCATGACCAAGCTCATCGAGCGGAACACCACGATTCCGACGAAGCGCTCGGAAACCTTCACGACGGCTGAGAATAACCAGCCGTCGGTGTTGATTCAGGTGTACCAGGGTGAGCGTGAGATGGCGGCCTTCAACAAACGACTGGGAACCTTTGAGCTGACCGGGTTGCCCCCGGCGCCGCAGGGTGTGCCGCAGATCGAGGTCACTTTCGATATCGACGCCAACGGCATCGTGCATGTATCCGCTAAAGACACTGCTACCAGCAAGGAGCAGTCGATGACCATCACCGGTGGTTCGGCGCTGTCGGAAGAGGAAATCAACCGGATGACCACGGATGCCGAGGAGCACGCCGAGGAGGATCGCCAGCGTCGCGAAGAGGCGGAGACCCGTAACTCTGCCGAGACGTTGGTGCACCAGAGCGAGAAGTTCCTGGGTGAGAACGCGGACAAGATTCCCGAGGATGCCAAGGCCAACGTAGAAGAGCCACTGGAAGAGCTGAAGAAGGCGCTACAGGGTACTGACATCGAGGAGATCAAAATCGCGATGGAGAAGGTCGGCACTGCGACCTCGGCTCTCGGCGCTTCTATGTATGCGCAGGCCCAAGCCGAACAGCAGGAAGCTGGCGGTGAGGCAGGTGCCGATGGTGATGAGGACATCGTCGAAGCCGAGATCATCGATGAGGATGAAGACAAGTGACCCAGCATCCCTGGACCCCCGGGGGGGAGTCGTTGACTCCCCCCTCCGGGGACCCGGATAACGACGAACAGATCCGCGTCCGCGATCGACGCAAAGTAGATCCGGAGACCTACGAAGCTCGACCGCAGCCGGAGCAACCCGAGCAGCCAGCGCCGCAGCCGAAGGAATCGGCCAGTGCTCCGGCCGCCCCGACGGATTCGCAGGAGCCAGCAGCGGACACTGCAACCAGCGATGCTGAACAGCGGGTTGAGGAACTCACGCTTGACCTGCAGCGGCTGAGCGCGGAGTTTGCCAACTATCGCAAGCGAGTGGACCGGGACCGAGAGTTGAATCGGGATCGGGCGATTGCTGAGGTCGTTGCTGACTTGCTGCCCGTGCTCGACGACATTGATCGGGCCCGTAGCCACGGGGAGTTAGACGCCGGGTTCAAAGCTGTCGCGGAGGCGATCGAAAGTATGGCGGCCAACTACGGTCTTGTTCGCTTCGGCGCCGAAGGAGAAGAATTCGATCCGCACGTGCACGAAGCCATGACCTCAATGAACAGCGCCGAGGTTGCCCAACCAACTGTCACCGCGGTGTACCAAATCGGTTACCGCCTCAAGGACCAGGTTCTGCGCGCGGCGCGTGTTGCGGTCACGAACCCGGAATGATGCGACTACATGAACGAACTACGACACCAGCGCAAGGAGGTGTGACATGGCCGTCTCGCCGGAATGGCTAGAAAAGGACTTCTACAAAGCCCTCGGTGTAGAGAAAACCGCCAGCCAATCGGAGATCAAAAAGGCGTACCGAAAGTTAGCGCAAGATCTACATCCGGATAAGAACCCCGACAATCCCAGGGCCGAAGAGCGATTCAAAGGTGTGTCCGAGGCCTACGCGGTGCTGTCGGACACCAAGAAGCGCAAGGAGTACGACGAGGCTCGCACGCTGTACGACCGGGGTGGCAAGTTTGGCTTCCCGGGCGGGGGCGGCTTCAGTGACATCTTTAGTGGGGGCGGCGGCGAAGGCGACGGCGTCAATCTAGGCGACCTACTGGGTGGATTGTTCAATCGCGGTGGTGGCCAACCTGGTGGTGGCCGCACCCGGAGAGCGCGTCGGGGAGCAGATGTGGAGTCGGAGGTGTCGATCTCCTTCGATGACTCGCTGCATGGTGTGACGCTGCCGCTGCAGCTCACTGGCGAAGCCCCGTGCGCGGTCTGCCACGGCACTGGGGCCAAGAGCGGCACCGTGCCGCGCGTATGCCCTAGCTGTGACGGGTCCGGCAATATAGCCCGCAACGCGGGTGGCTTCGCCTTTACCGAGCCTTGCCCGGAATGTCGAGGTCGAGGACTCGTTGTCGACGACCCCTGCAGCACCTGTCGCGGTTCGGGTCGCGGGACGTCCACTCGCACTGTTCAGACGCGGATTCCCTCGGGAGTGAAAGACGGCCAGCGAATTCGAATCGCAGGGAAGGGTGCACCAGGTGAGGCAGGTGGCCCGCCTGGTGACCTCTACGTCGTGGTGAACGTGCTGCCGCATCCAGTCTTTGGCCGATCCGGGGACAACGTCACCGTTTCGGTGCCAGTGACCTTCCCGGAAGCGGTGCTAGGCGCGCAGATCAAGGTTCCGGTACCTGGCGGCAAGACCGTCACTCTGAAGATTCCTGCTGGTACGACCAACGGTCGCACCTTCAGGGTTCGTGGAAAGGGCGCTCGGCGACGAGACGGCACCAACGGTGATGTGCTGGCGACGGCTGAGGTGCAGGTGCCCAGCGGTTTGGCCGAAGACGCGCGACAGGCGCTGGAGTCCTATGCCGAGACCGCGGCAGAGGGAGACCCCCGCGCCGAACTTATGCGTAATGCCGGCGTCGTGGGTGGCGGTGCATGATGGCGGCGGCAGCAGGGGGTCCGGTTCCTGCATCCGCCCGCCACAGTGAGGACCAACCGGTCTACGTGATTTCGGTGGCCGCGTCCTTGGCGGAGTTACATCCGCAAACCTTGCGGCAGTACGACCGACTCGGTCTCGTCACGCCGGCTCGAGTGAACGGCCGCAATCGGCTGTATTCAATGCGGGACATCAGGATGCTGCGGCGCGTTCAGGCGCTCGGCGACGCGGGCATCAATCTCACCGGGATTATGCGGATTCTCGAGCTTGAGGACGAGGTGGCGATGTTACGGGACCGCATTGATGACCTAACCAGTGATCAGCATTCCCGAGCGCTGGTGCTGGCCCGACCGCGGCGGCGCCGGTCGCGCTAGCGCTCAACACAACGAAGTTTGAGAGGAGATTTTCATGGATTTGAAGTTCACAACAAAGAGCCAAGAAGCCATCAGCGCAGCGGTTCAGGAGGCAGCCAGTCAAGGCAATGCCCACGTTGAGCCAGCCCATCTGCTGGCTGCCCTGTTGGCGCAGGGTGACGGTATCGCGCTTGCGTTGCTCGAGAGCGTAGGCGTTGACCTGCAAGGTCTTGCTGCGGCAATTGAAGAACAGTTGCGCTCATTGCCGAGTGCAACCGGCTCGTCAGTGTCCGCACCCCAGTTGGGCAACGAGGCCTATCGAGTACTGAATGACGCTCAGGCCGTAGCCACAGATCGCGGAGACGAGTTCATCTCGACCGAGCACATCTTGATTGCCCTGGCGAAGTCCGACGCGGAGGGTGAACTGCTGTCCTCGCGCGGAGCAGATGCGGTGACGCTGCTGGACGCCTTGGATAGCGTGCGCGGTGCCAGTCGGGTGACCAACGCCGATCCGGAGTCGTCATTTCAGGCATTGGAGAAGTACGGTCAAGATCTGACCGCCCTCGCCCGCGAAGGCAAGATCGATCCAGTGATCGGCCGGGATGCCGAGATCCGCCGAGTCGTACAGGTGCTGTCCCGGCGGACCAAGAACAACCCGGTCTTGATCGGTGAACCTGGTGTTGGCAAGACCGCCGTAGTGGAGGGACTGGCGCAGCGCATTGTTGCTGGTGACGTGCCGGATTCGTTGCGCGGCAAGATGTTGATTGCGCTGGACCTCGGAGCGATGGTGGCAGGAGCCAAATACCGCGGCGAGTTCGAAGAGCGGCTCAAGGCGGTGCTGGAGGAGATCAAAGATTCCGACGGACAGATCGTCACCTTCATCGACGAGTTGCACACTGTCGTCGGGGCTGGGGCCACCGGCGACTCGGCGATGGATGCCGGCAACATGCTCAAGCCCATGCTGGCTCGCGGTGAGTTACGTATGGTGGGCGCGACCACCCTCGATGAGTACCGGGAAAACATCGAGAAGGACCCAGCGCTGGAGCGTCGCTTCCAGCAAGTTCTCGTTGACGAGCCCAGTGTGGAAGACACCATAGGAATTTTGCGCGGCATCAAGGAAAAGTACGAAGCCCACCACAAGGTAGCGATTGCCGATCGGGCGCTAGTCGCGGCAGCGACCCTGTCCGATCGGTACATCACGTCGCGCTTCCTGCCAGACAAAGCCATCGATCTGGTTGACGAATCTGCCTCCCGACTGCGGATGGAGATCGATTCCTCGCCAGAGGAGATCGACCAACTGCAGCGAGCCGTCGACCGGCTGCGAATGGAGGAGTTGGCGCTGGCCAACGAGAACGATGACGCGTCCGTGGAACGGTTGGCAAAACTCAAAGCTGATCTGGCCGACAAAGAAGAAGAACTGCGGGGGCTGCGCTCCCGTTGGGATCAGGAGAAGCAAAGCCTGGACCTTATCGGTGAGTTGAAGATTCGCATTGACGAACTACGAAGCGTTGCTGAGCGCGCCGAGCGCGATGGTGATTTCGAGCAGGCGTCTCGCGTCCTTTACGGCGAAATTCCGGCACTGGAAGCCAACTTGGAGGAGGCGGTGGCGAACAACGATGATCGCGCTGACGCCATGGTCGCTGAGCAGGTCACTGCCGACGACATCGCTGAGGTAGTCGCCGCGTGGACCGGTATCCCAGCGGGCAGGCTCATGGAAGGGGAAACCCAGAAGCTTCTTCGCATGGAGGAGGTGCTGGATGAGCGGGTGATCGGACAGCCGGAGGCCGTCCGTGCCGTGTCGGATGCGGTACGCCGCAGCCGGGCCGGCATTGCTGACCCTAATCGACCCACCGGGTCATTCCTATTCTTGGGGCCGACCGGTGTCGGTAAGACCGAACTAGCCAAGACGCTGGCGGAGTTCTTGTTCGATGACGAGCGGGCGATGACTCGCATCGACATGAGTGAGTACGGCGAGAAGCATTCCGTGGCACGGTTGGTTGGTGCCCCTCCCGGCTACGTGGGCTACGAAGAGGGGGGTCAACTCACTGAGGCAGTCCGGCGCCGTCCCTACACGGTCGTGCTGCTGGACGAAGTGGAAAAGGCCCACCCCGAGGTTTTCGACATCTTGCTGCAGGTGCTGGATGACGGGCGGTTGACCGACGGTCAAGGCCGGACGGTGGACTTCCGCAATACGATCCTGATCCTGACTTCGAACCTGGGTTCGCAGTACTTGGTGGATCAGAGCGTGGACTTCGAGAAGCGTCGCGAAATGGTGATGGACGTGGTGCGGTCCTCGTTTAAGCCGGAGTTCTTGAACCGGCTAGATGAGATCGTTATGTTCAACCCACTCGATACGGCGGATCTGAGCCGGATTGTTTCGATTCAGTTGGACCAGTTGGAGCAACGATTGGCTGATCGCCGATTGACGCTGGAGGTTTCTCAGGCCGCGAAGGACTGGCTGGCCATGAACGGATTCGACCCGGCCTACGGCGCCCGACCCCTGCGTCGGTTGGTGCAGTCCGCGGTTGGCGATCAACTCGCTCGGGCGATTCTCTCCGGAGAAATCCACGATGGTGACACGGTCGCGGTCGGCGTTGCCGACGAGTCGCTAGACAGCCTGACCGTTCAACGCGCCTAGATCGGTGGGGGTTCGCCGAGTGAATATTTGGCGAACCCCCACCGACGGCTCGGCTCCCCGCTAGGTTCCGGTGAACGTCAGGGGTAGCCTCCCGTTGATGAGCACCGAAACACGTTCTAGCGGTATCCCACGTCGACTCTTCTCCGAGGCGCTCGGTACTGCGATCCTGGTGGCGGCCATCGTCGGGTCGGCCATCATGGGAGCGAATCTCACCGACGATGCCGGGCTAACTTTGCTGATCAACATGGTCAGCACTGTGCTCGCGCTCGGTGTCCTGATCTGGATCCTCGGGCCAGTCTCTGGCGCCCATTTCAATCCCGCGGTCACCACCGTCGCGGCAATTCGACGTGAAGTGCCGGTGGGTGAATCAGTTCTCTACGTCATCTGCCAAATCGGTGGTGGTTTGCTGGGGGTGGCGCTAGCCAATGTGATGTTTGACCTGCCCGCCTGGCACACCAGCGACAAGACGCGCGCTGAGCCCGATCTCCTTCTGGGCGAACTCGTGGCCACCGCCGGGCTGTTGCTCGTCATTGGTGCATTGACCAGGACCGGCAACGGGCGGCTCGGTCCGTTGTTGGTGCCAGCGTGGATTGGTGCGGCCATGTTCTTCGCATCTTCGACCTCATTCGCCAACCCTGCTGTGACGATCTCGCGGGCTTTCACGGACACCTTCTCCGGTGTCGATCCGGCATCGGTCGTTCCCATGATCGTGGCGCAGTTGATCGGCGCTGGGATCGGTGCCCTGATCACCGAGGTGCTGTACCCCCGCAAGGGCGTCCCCGAACCGCTGGATCTACCAGCACCGGTTCATGACACGGAGCAAATCGCTGCCCAGCGAGATGAAGGAGAACGATGATCGAGAAACCCAGCGTGTTGTTTGTTTGCGTGCATAACGCTGGCCGCTCTCAGATGGCGGCGGCATACCTGGCGCACTTGGGTGCAGGCCGGATCGAGGTGCGATCAGCTGGATCTGCCCCCGGGGATGCAGTGAACCCGGCGGCAGTTGCGGCCATGGCGGAGGAGGGCATCGATATGAGTGCTGCCCAGCCCAAGGTGCTCACTACAGAAGCGGTGCAGGCCAGTGACGTAGTGATCACTATGGGCTGCGGCGACGCTTGCCCGATCTTCCCAGGCAAGCGATACGAGGACTGGAAGCTCGACGATCCCGCAGGTAAAGGGGTGGAGTCGGTTCGACCGATCCGTGATGAGATTCGGGTGCGGGTTCAGCAGTTGGTCGATGAGCTAGTGGGCCCTGCGACCTGACCTACGGTTTCGGCATCAGCCACACTGGTCGAGAAGGAAGGCTAGTGGCGAAAATTCATAACGGTAGGTATCGATCCAGCATTGATGGTGACTTCGTCGTGTTTCTTATCGGGGCCCGGCTAAATCGGTTTCGTGCACTCAACCGGATGCGCCGAATCGGCAAACAGATGCAGTTGATGCAAAAGACGCTGCGAGATCATCCCGAGTTGGGTTGTATGCACACAGAGAGTTGGGTAGGTCGGACCACGCTATCGGTCCAGTACTGGCGCGACTTCGACAGTTTGGAACGATTCGCCCGAAGCCCAGAGTTACCGCACCTGGAACCATGGCGAGAGTTCAATCGGTTAGTCCGCGACTCTGGCGATATTGGTATCTGGCACGAGACCTATCTCGTTCCGGCCGGCTCCTATGAGGCGGTGTATGGCAACATGCCCAGATTTGGGTTAGCGGTGGCTGCTGACCACCATCCAGCTGACAAGCGATCAACGGCGGCGCGGCGACTCGGCAATGAGACGGCCGCGGACGCGCCAGTCGAGGCGTATTAGGCTGCTGAAGTTTCCCATCTTCAACCGCAAGGCCGCGTCGTTGAGGATGTTGTTCAGACGTGTGCAGGCAGTTACCTGATCGAACCGAGCGTCCCGATCGTTGTTGACGTTGCGACAGCGATCCAGCGTTGCCGTTAGCTACGAGTGACTAGCGGTTGTCTAGTGCGGTGCGCAGCCGCTGGGCTGCCTCACTGAGTTGGCTGGGTTGCTTGCAGAATGCCCAGCGCACGTAGGGGGCGGCCTCGTCGGGGTGGTCACTCAACGCGGCGTGTGGGATAGCCACCACGCCAGCGTGTTCTGGAATCCACTCACAAAACTCTCGGCCATCGGCAAACCCCAACGCGCGTACGTCAGTCGTAAGGAAGTAGGTGCCTTGGGTGGGGATGATGCCGAACCCGAGCTCCGCCAGATCATTGGTGAGTTGATCCCGCTGCGCGGCCAGACCGTAGCGGAACTGTTCGTAGTAGTCGTCAGGAAGTTGCAGTGCTTCAGCGATGGCCCACTGAAACGGTCCACTGGAGACGTACGACAGGTGCTGGCGCACTACTCGCACTGCCGCGATCAACTCGGCGGGTCCGACCGCCCAGCCCACCTTCCAACCAGTGAAAGAAAACGACTTTCCCGCCGACCCGATCGTGACAGTTCGTTCCCGCATGCCCGGGAAGGTGGCAATCGGAATGTGCGGATGGCCGTCGAACCACAAGTGCTCGTAGGCCTCATCTGCCAGCACGATCAGATTATGTTCAATGGCGATTTCAGTAATCCACCGTAGTTCATCTTCGGTGAAGACGACTCCGGTCGGGTTATGCGGTGAGTTGAGGATCAGCATCCGAGTCCGGTCCGTGATTGCCGCAGTGAACGCCGTTAGGTCAGGGCGCAGTTCTGGACCCGTCAGTGGTACACAACGCCGTGTTGCACCTGCCAGCGACACCACCGCGGTGTAGACATCGAAGTAGGGGTCGAACATCAATACTTCATCGCCTGGCTCGACTAGTGCCATCACCGTGGCGCCGATGGCTTCTGAGGCGCCAGTGGTAACACAAATTTCGCTGCCCCAGTCCGGGGTCAAGCCGTAGAAGCGTTGCTGATGCGCGGCGATTTGGTGTCGCAGTTCCGGCAGGCCGTGGGCCGGCGGGTACTGGTTGCCGTGGCCCGCTGCGATCGCACGAATGGCCGCCTGTTTGATCTGCTCTGGCCCGTCCTGATCGGGGAAACCTTGGCCGAGGTTGATGGCACCTAGCCGGGCGGCCTTAGCCGACATATCCCCAAAGATAGTTTTCTCGTGTGGCTGCATGCGCTGCACCAAGCGATCCGGCATATCACTATCGTGCCGCATTCGAGTGTCGAATCGTTGGGCTATTGCCGGTGGCCTTGACGCGGTTGCGTCAAGGCGCTCGCAGTTCGGCCAATTCGGCTCGCCGCTCTTCGGTGAAGTACTCGTCGTAGCGTCGCTTAGCATCCGAGCCGAAAAGCAGTTCGCAGGCTTCGTGGATACCTTCGGCATCCTCGACTTGATCGTTGCCGATCACCAGCGCGATTTTGGATCGGCGGCGCATGAAGTCGT
>JAHZLH010000003.1 GCA_022599915.1 Actinomycetes bacterium | reverse complement strand
GGGTACTGACCTCCGCGCCGCACGCAGCTGCCTGAATGCTGTCGGCTATTCTGTTGCAGCGGCACGGGCTGTGGCGCAGCTTGGTAGCGCACTTGACTGGGGGTCAAGGGGTCGCAGGTTCAAATCCTGTCAGCCCGACCAGAGTTTTCCCTAGTCAGACGGGGTTTCGGGTCCACACGGACCCGGACCCCTCTGGCAAATCCACTCAAAAATCCACTAAGCGGCGATCAGAACGGTCACTACTCCCCCAAGGACGCCATCCACATGCGGGGGAAGACACCTTTACGCCCGGTTGGCTGGCGTTCCTAGTAACCCACAACCACCAGCCACCCTCACCAGTCCACAACAGCCACAACCAGCACCACACCCCCGACTAGATGCCGTCAACTAGCGGCATGAACCTCACCCAAGACACCCTCGCCCCACTCATCCACGACTACGATGGTGGCGCCCAACTCGACCCGATACTCGCGGGCCTAGTCCTCACACCGCAGGAACTCGCAGACCTAGCCACACTGCTGCTCATGACCGCTAACCGCATCGATTACGGCGACCCAGGATGGTGACCCGGGCAGACACCCCCCGACGACTGTCTGGTCAGGGGCAGTTGTCGTTGTTGATGCTGCCGTCCGGCATGGTCGTATTGCAGAATGTCGGCGCGACCCTGGTCAGGTACGCGTCCGACAGGTCCGCGCCGGTCAGGTCCGCATAGCGCAGGTCCGCCCCCCACAGGATCGCTTCGGTCAGGTTCGCATCGGTCAGGTTCGCGGCGTACACGTTCGCATAGTTCAGCAACGCGTGGGTCAGGTTCGCTTCGGTCAGGTCTGCATCGGTCAGGTTCGCGTAGGCGAGGTTCGCGCCTTTACAGTTGGGGGCGCATTTGGGGTTGGCTCGTAGTTGCCGGCCTTTGGGCGTGGTGTTGGTGGCGGGTCCGAGTTGAGCGTTCTTCAGGTTCGCACCAGGCAACTGGGCGTGTTTCAGGTTGGCGCTTTTCAGGTTGGCTTTCTTCAGGTTCGCGTCATGCAGCCTTGCGTGTTTCAGGGTGGTGTTGGTGAGTTTGGTTTTGGTCAGGTCCGCGCCACGGAAATCAGCACTTTGCAGTTTCGCGTTACTGAGGTTCGCTTTCTTCGCGTTCCCGTGATGCTCCACTGTCCACTTCGCCACAACCCCGGTGCACTTTGCTTGGGCTTTCAGCACACACGTCTTGCCGTTCGTGCCGATTTCTACCGGCGGGCCTGCGGACACCACCCCCGGCACCAACAACACACCCGCGATCAACCCACCCGCAGCGACAACACTGGCAACTATCCGACTACGCATAGCGACACCCTACGCCGCCACATCACACCCACACCACGGCTAACCGCATCGACGACGGCGACCCCGGCTGGTGACCGCGGTTGCGGTTTCCGTGGCCTGTTGTTCGCCGGGTGGGACGTTGCGTGGTGGCCCTGTCACTGTCCGTAGATTTCCGTAGCCGTGGGGTTAATTTCGGGGTTGTGGCTGCCGATAGTGCAAAGAACGTGGTTGCGGGAGGGCGACCACTGACACTGACACCTACGGGGGATACGCGATGCGACGCACACTTATCGCAACCACTGGCGTACTAGCACTCGGCGCGGGACTCATAGTCCCCGCTACGGCAGCATTGGCAGCAGATACCGACACCTCGACTGCTGCGGTGGACGCTGGCAAACGCCCGGGCGTGAAACTCACCCTGAAAGGCCCGAAAACTGACCCGGTGGCAGGGGATGGGGTCACCGTGAAGGGTAAAGCCACGGTCAAGAAGCAGCCGGTGGCGAAAGCGAAAGTGAAACTGCTGCGCAAGAAAGGCAACAAGTGGGTTGCCGTCGGCAAAACCACAACCAATAAAAAGGGCAAGTACCGCACCCAGGTCACCCTGCCCAACAAGCCCACCGTGAAAGTGCGCGCGGGCAGCTGGTGAAACCCACCCGCGTCAAAGGCACCAGCAGTAAAACCATCACGGTGACGTTCACCCAACCCGCCCAAGCACCAGCGCCCACCAGCCCGGCTCCTACCAGCCCGGCTCCTACCAGCCCGGCACCTACCAGCCCGGCACCTACCGACACCAGCAGCCCGGCACCGGTCGTGACTGCCCCGGACGCACCCACCAACGTCACCGCAGTGGCCGGTAACGGTCAGGTCGTGCTGTCCTGGACCGCACCCGCCAACAACGGCGGTGCAGCGGTCACTGGCTATCGGGTCACCACGAACACCGGTGCCACCGTCACCAGCGCCACGACTACCGCAACATTCACCGGGCTGACCAATGGCACCCTCTACACCTTTACCGTGGCCGCGAACAACAACGCCGGTACCAGTTCCGCCAGTACCGCCAGCAATCCGGTCTCACCGTTTGTTTCTGGCGTGTGCAACATCAACGGACAGGTAGTAAACACCGCCGCCGATGGCGTAGACGCGGGTCCGGTCCAAGACGCGGTCCAAGCGGCAGGCAACACAGCCACCACTATCAACATCCAAGGTGTCTGCAACGACTACAGAATCCTCATCAACCCCAGCCAGACCATCACCCTGCGCGGTCTGCCCACCGGCAGTGACAACAACCACACCATCGACGCCGACCGCGACGAAACCAACCAGGCCAGCGTCATCGAAAACCAAGGTGACCTCACCATCACCGGTGACCTCACCATCACCGGCGGCAACAACTTCTTCGGCGGCGGCATCTACAACTACGGCAATAGCGCGACGGTGACCCTGAACGGCAACGCCAGCATCAGCAACAACGAAGCCACCTACTACGGTGGCGGCATCTACAACAGCGGCGGGACGGTGAACCTCAACGACAACGCCAGCATCACCGGCAACACCGCCAACTACGGCGGCGGCATCTATAACTACTACGGGACGGTGACCCTCAACGACAACGCCAGCATCACCGGCAACACTGCCAACGACGGTGGCGGCATCTACAACGCTGCCGGTGACGCAACAGTTACCCTCAACGGCGGCACCATCACCAACAACACCGCCACCTACGGCGGCGGCATCTACAACAACTACGCGACGGTGACCCTCAACGGCGGCACCATCACCAACAACACCGCCGAATACGGCGGCGGAGGCATTTGGAACGACGAGTACGGGACAGTGAACGGTGACACGAGCCTGGTCACCGGAAACGACCCGGACGACATCGTCCTCGGCTAGACCGAACCACACCAACCCACCAGTGGCGGGCTGCACCACACTCCAGGCGCGGCCCGTCACCCACACCCACCAACAACCCAATTTCTGACACCACCGGCACCCAGTATCCGCCGCCATCAAAAGAAAAAATGCCCCCGGAAAACACCCGGAGAGCCGCCGTAACCGTGCCAATCTGTCGACTTATTCATATCCACGGAGTCACGGGCGCTGGCTCTAGGTTCACAGAGTGGAATGACAAGAGATTCAGTAACTAGGTGTTGTAGCAAAATCTTGATTGGACCTCGCAGAAGCCATATTCAGTTTTTATCAGGGCCATGAACCTGTCGGCTCACTGTTCCCCTTTGCCCTTGGTATCGATGTTGATTCCAGCTGAAATCTAATGACTAGGTGTGATGACTTTTCAATCATGATCAACTTCGCATCGAAGTTGTCGATACCGACGCAAAATATTCCCGACGAAGAAAGATCTTTCTCACACCGCTTGGAACTTGCAGCGGTTCGGCTGCCACGTAACGTGAAATAGCGGCGTTCGAGTGGATGTCTCATTGTCTTTGGAGGAGAACATGGGTCCCATATCCCGATGGGCGGTAAATAAACCCAAGACGGCTATCTTGGCTTGGCTGGCTATGGCTGCTGGAATTTTCTTTCTGGCGGCAAATTTTGGCGGTCAGTACAACAACTCGTTCTCGCTGCCCAACACCGAATCTGCCGAGGCACAAGAACTTCTTGAACAGATACCCGGGGCTGCTGACTCCCTGACTGCTGCAACGGCGAAGGTGGTGTGGCAACCAGACGAAGGGGAAGCAACTGATCCAGCGGTAGTACAGACCATCTCGGGGACTCTCGAGGAACTTGCTGGCGTCCCGGGAGTCTCTTGCGTGGTCGGCCCCTATGGCGAACCGCTTGGCCAAGACTGCCCCGAGCCAGAAACCGCAACGGCAGACGCTGGCAACAACCAACGAAGCCCACAGGGCGCGGAGGGCGCTGGCGAACCCGCATTGGCCGGAGCTACCAGTGACGAGGCTACAGCCGCACAGCCGTCACCGGAGGAAGCCAAAGTTCTAGCCGGTATGTCACCCGCGGGAGTTAGTGTCGACGGAACTGTCGGCTACGGCACTGTCTATTTTGCCGGCGACGCTGAGGACCTGGATACCGCCAGCGCCGGGGCGGTTCTCGACGCTGTCGCTGCGGCCGACGACGCTGACGGACTTACTGTCGGGGCTAACGGTCAAGCGCTCGAGTTTGCGGGCCAAGAGCCGCCCAGCAGCGAGGGCATTGGCATTGCGGTGGCTTTGTTCATTCTGCTTTTGGCCTTCGGATCTCTGGTGGGCGCCGTCCTTCCCGTTCTCTCCGCTGTCATCTCGCTAGGTGTCGGACTGGCACTAGTACAACTGACCGCGAATTCTTTTGACGTCGCGGAGTTCGCTCCAACTCTGGCCGCCATGATTGGTCTTGGAGTTGGGATCGACTACGCCCTATTCGTTATCAACCGATACAAACAAGCACTCGACTCAGGAACCGAACCTCGTACTGCCGCCCACGAGGCAGTACGCACTGCGGGACGGGCCGTGGTCTTTGCGGCGGCGACCGTTGTCATTGCGCTCATGGGACTTTTCGTTCTAGGTATCGATTTCTTTAACGGTTTGGCCATCGCGGCCGCGGCCACGGTGATCATGATGATGATCGGTGCCACTGTCTTACTCCCGGCCGTGCTTTCATTAATGGGCCGCAAGGCATTCGCCATCAAGATGCCATGGGCCCGCAAACCTAAGCCCACTGACCTCGACTCAGGTGCATTTGCGCGTTGGGGTGGCTGGCTCCAAAAGCGGTACAAGGTAGTGGGTGCTGCTGCTCTGGTCGTTCTGATGGTCATCGCCACACCGCTGCTGTCCCTTCGTCTCGGGTTCACCGACGATAGTGGCAAGCCCGCCGACTCGAGCGCTCGGACTGCCTATGACCTCTTGAGTGAAGGATTTGGGCCCGGAGTTAATGGTCCCTTCATCGTTGCGGTGCAAACTGATAACGCTGGCGACAACGCCGCCGTCCAGGAAATGTCGGCTGCCGTCAAAAGCGATCCAGGCGTTGCTGCCGCAATCGGGTACCCCATCGCGCCGGATGCAAACGTCACGGCCATGCAGGTGATCCCGACGACCGGTCCACAAGATGAGGCAACGACGCAACTGCTCGATAGGTTGCGTGACGAAGTAATCCCTGCCGCAGAAGCCACAACATCTGCCGAGGCGTTTGTTGGTGGCACACAGGCGATCACCTCTGACTTCACCTCCGTACTCGTGGATTCACTACCGCTATTCCTCCTCGTCGTCATTGGCCTTGGCTTCTTGGCGCTAGTGATGCTGTTCCGCTCTTTGCTCGTCCCGCTGACGGGTGCCATCACCAGCCTCATCTCACTGGCTGCTGCTATGGGCGTAACAGTCGCGGTATTTCAATGGGGTTGGGGCGCGGACCTCATCGGTATTGCTGGGACCGGTCCGATAGCACCGTTCCTTCCGATCATGGTTTTTGCGATTCTGTTCGGTCTCTCGATGGACTACCAGGTCTTCCTCGTGAGCCGGATGCAAGAGGAGTGGTCTAAGACCGGCGACAACCGTCAATCGATCCGGCGCGGTTTGGCATCATCGGGTCGCGTCGTCGCGATTGCAGCAGCCATCATGTTCAGTGTCTTTGCTGCCTTCATCCTGGGCAATGACCCGACGATTAAGCTCTTCGGTCTTGCACTGTCGACGGCTGTACTTTTCGATGCCTTCATAGTCCGACTCATCATTGTGCCGTCGTTGATGTTCGCCTTTGGCCGAGCTAACTGGTGGCTGCCTGCGTGGTTGAATCGCATTCTCCCAGAGGTCAAAGTCGAAGCTGAGGAAGACGTCACAACCGGGAACATCGAGAAGGTTCGAGTGCCAGTATCCGAAGCATCTTCCTAGGCGCGAGTCACTTATGTCGCTGCTTGTCGTCCCCGAGTCGGCAAGCAGCGACTCTATAGCGTCGCTATCGGGTCCCAACCAGCTCGGAGCGAAGACCGTCGCCACTCTTGGTTTGTTTGAAGTGAAAGGCGACGGTCTCACTGCTACTGATGTGAGCCTTCAACGTCATCGAGTCATTAACCGCATGATCTCCACCCAGGTTGGTATCCCGAGCGACGCTCTGCGCTAGCGCTGTCGGTACTGGACCCCTAGGCGGTGGCGCCGGGTCCGGTATTCGGCTGGTGAACATCACTAGCGGGGTGGCACTTGCACCATGACCAGCGGCTTTAGTCCCAACTTCCTCTTGCCAGACGCGTCAGCGCAACCTTGCCGGGTCCGCTGGGTTTCATTTCTAGCGCGCAAATGGCCGGTGCAGACGAGGTGAGGTGAATGCTAGACGTTCACTCTTCACTAACTCGAACCCGGGCCGGTGCTCCGGGCTAGCGGACAGCAAACTGATTCGCTGATGCAACAATCTCTGCCACCAGGCGCAGACCTTCGCGGTTATCGACAATGGTGAGATTCTCTTTCACCATTCAGTTGGCGGCAGCCTGAATCATGCTTCGCATTTCAGCGTCGTCAATGACTGGCGTGATTGTGGCTTCAAATACTGGTGACCACATGTTGAAGAAGCCAGCCAGTGCAGCAGCTGACTCGGTTTCAAACAATCCGCCACCCTGACCGTTGGCTGCAGCATCGTGCCATCGTTCGAGTTGCTTGATCTCAGTGCCCAACTGAGCCGCATCATCCTCAGGCGTCATTTGGCCAAACATCGCCATGACGTTATCTTTCGCCTCCGAAGTGGCGAGGTGATTGATTTTCCATGTAACTACAAACTTCATGCTTCCTCTTACTCGGTTGATTTGTGATGCTGTCGACGCTAATCGGCATTCGACGCCATTGACGACGACAGCACCTGTCTTCACCCCATTGGGCGGACATTTGATGAACCAGGCCGGACATGTGGGTGACAACTATTGACCGACCCCAGCGTTGCTCAACCAGATGTGCGAATGACGACGAATGGGCCAGCCTCAGTTCCCAGTCGTCTGACTAGCGACGAGGTAAATAGTCCTGAAGTGCCGCCACCTCGAAGCCTTGGGAGCGAATATCTCGAAGGGCGCGTTTGATATCGAGGTGCAGGTCTGGTCGCCAATGGGCCAGGATGATGTCGCCGGGAACGAAGCCGTCCCCGGTCTTGTACTGGAACGAACCTTTGCCGCCTTCAGGCATGTTGACGGTCCACAAAACCACATAATCGAGTCCGCAGCTGTCCGCAGCGACCAGAGTTGAATCGTTGTAGTCCCCATAGGGCGGTCGCACCATCCACGGCCGCTCGTCGTACCACTGCGTCAGCACCCGCTTGGACTCACAAATCTCCCAGCGTTGCGCGTCGTACCCCAGCAACGGCAGTTGCGGGTGAGTGAGGGTGTGGGCCTGAATAGTTTGACCATCTCGCTGCGAGATCCGCTGATAGAAATCAGGGTCATGGTCCACCACGTCAACGGCCAGAAATGAGGTGATCGGGATTTTTTCTTTGTGAAGGATCGCGGCAGTGGGTGGTTCCTCATGACCGCCATCGTCGATTGTCAGAAAGACAACCGGATCCTTGGTCTTGATGCGAGAGATAGTTGTCGCCTTACCCGGTTCAGCTTTGGGTAGCCGAACACTGGGGGTTGGCGTGGCGCTGGTCTCCTGCTCCGCAGCCGATGCAGGTGAACTCGGCGATCGTGACAACTCTGCCGTTGCCGAAGCGCTGGGGTCGGAAGCAGGGGAACTCTCAGCATTCGCACAGCCCGCAAGCGCACCAACCATGACCAGCACGGCCGCTGTTGGTCGAAGGTAAAACATTCGCCGACTGTAGGGCACAAGACGGCGGCGCTCTGCCACTGGGTAGACCGATCCACCGCCTGATCCTTGAGCCGACACTTCTCTCGTCACCGAGGTTAGGGCTGTCCGACCGACATATACTCCTCGGGGACCGGCTGCTGGTGATGTTCCCATCGGGCTCCCCACTCCGCCATGCCTGATGGTTCCGGTATCCCGAATCCTCGCCAACGCGCCACCGAATCCACCACATGCTGTCGGGACCGACGTAGCGCGCCCACCAAGTTCAACTGCGGCCCACTAGTCAGAATCCGCTCCTCGGCAAACCACGCGCGCTCCCGCTGCTGGATGATCTCATCACTGATGTGAGCCAACTCGTGTTGATCCTGCGATGTTGAGGCGCTCAAAGTTTCAGCTGCCCGTAGCCAGCCGTAGTCGAAGTCGATCTCGATGAGTCCCTGTTCAACCTCGAAACCGCCAAGCACATCCGCAGTGGGTTCAATAATGGTCAACTTCGCACCGTCAGCGAGTGGATAGTCCAAATTCGTGCGGCTGAGTTCCATGGGCGTGATATCCGAAGCAGAGCGAGTGAATATGGATAAGAACGAAGCTTGGGTGAAGTCACTGTTATCTGTGTGGGTGCGACGCGGTCCGGTCAAAATGGCAACCACGTCGCCAGCACCGGCTGACACGGCGGCGCGCAGCGGAATGTTTTGTACGATGCCGCCATCTACGTAGACGTCGTCACCGATCCGGCGAGGGGGAAAGACCACCGGGACACTCGCCGAGGCGCACATGCCCTCGATCACCCCGGGCTCACCACCTTCCTCGTAACGGGTGATTCCGTCTGCGGTAACGATGTCTCCGGTTTGGGTGACGTAGCGCGCCACCCCATCCCGTAGCGATGCCATGGTGAGTCGCAGCGTGATGCCACTGGCCGCGACCCGATGCTGATCGACCTTCGCTACGCCACCATCGAACTCGCCCCGAAAGCCGGCCTCCATCGGGTTGAGATTCATGATGGCGGAGTTGGCCTGCCGCAACTGTCTGCCAGCTCGGAGCAACGAGGCGCCATTTCCGACTGCATTGCCGATCGTGAATAGCGTGCGATGCTTGCGTGGCGGGTCGGGCAGCGCCAGTGGGTCAAATGCCCCGGTGGGGTCTGGTGGCAGCGGTGGTCTGCTGCGAACTGAGATCAAGTCGGAGATGAACTCCCCCATCGGCGTGCCATCGATTTCGTCCAGCCACGGCTGTCTGCCGAAAACGGATTGGATGTCGGTGACCGACAACGCGTTGGATCGCACCACTCCTACCAGGTGTCGGAACTCTTCGCTGCTGCGAGCCTGAGCCAGCGGACCACCAACCAACGCCCCCACCGAGGTACCGGCGATTACCTGGGGCAGGAAGTCATTGTTTCTGGTCAGGAAATCCAACGCCCCCACTTCAAACGCGCCTTTGGAGCCGCCACCGGCCAGCACGAGTCCGAGGGTCATGCCACTCCCTTCGGGTCAACCGCACATCGACTAGCCATGCTCGGGCTGGAGCCAGTTCAGGCGGACCGATCGTTCTAGCGCGAACCTACTCGCAGCGAAGCAAGATGTCCGGTCACACGCCAAAGCGAGCCCAACCGTTCGAGCATTGGTGTCTATGCCTCGCGATGAAACTCCCGCCGAACCGCGGGGAATTATCTGTCGGTGAGGGGCGCTATCCCGTAGCGTCTCGATATGGACCGCGCCTACCGACCACTGTGGATCGCACTCGCGGCCCTGGCCACTTTCGCAATGTTTTTTGTCGCCGCCGGCCTGGCAGGATGGTGGCAGCCCGCCGCCAACGAACAGCCCATCGGTGAAGCCTCTCGTTGGTGCGAGCGCGTCTCCGACGGGGTCATGCGCGAACCGATCAATACGCTGGGTAACCTCGGCTTCGTCGTCGCTGGACTAGCCATGTTGTTGGTGCTGGCCAAGGACACCCGCACCGGAAAGCAACGGGTCAACCCATTCATTGGTAACCAACCCATCGCGTTGCTTTATGCCGGTGCGACGATTTATCTCGGTCCAGGGTCCATGCTGATGCACGGCAGTAATACTCGATTCGGTGCTTGGGCAGACAACCTGTCGATGGTGATGTACATCCTGATTCCTTGGATCTACAACCTGGCGGTAATGGGCCGCTGGCGCGATCGAACGTTCTTCGCCGCTTATGGGGCCGTTGTCGGTGGCTTTGCGGTGGGGTACTGGATCTTCGGCGCCGGACTCGGCATCAATCTCGATCTGTTCGGGATATCGATCGCACTGTGGCTCATCTCTGAGTTGCTGTATCGGTTCTGGTCTACGCCGGTGCGCTGGCTGTCAGGACTGCTGGGCTTCCTGGTGGCAGCTATCTTCGGCATCGGGCCCCACACGATCTTCAGTCAGCCAGCAGAGCACTGGTGGGTAGTGCTGTTTTGGCTGCCTGCCTTGACCGCCCGCTCCGCACCAAGTTCTCAGCGCAACTACTGGCCGTGGTTTCCCGCGGGCGTGACCGCCTTTCTCCTCGCCTACGTCATTTGGACCACGGGTGTCCCCGACCACGCCTCGTGCAATCCCGATGGGCTCTACCAAGCCCACGCGGTATGGCATCTACTCACCGCAGTAGCCACCTGGTGCTTCTTCCGCTTCCTGCGCAGCCAACACCGTAGGGAGCTGGAGTCACAATCCCCCGCACGCTAGCCGTCACCTCACTGACGACTCAGGTACGAACACCGGCATTCCCGCGGTCAGTGGCTGTGCAGTTTGCTCTCGCACGGCCATGCGTCACGACTGCACCGTAACCGGATTCACCGCGAAGAACTGCTGGCCTGCTTGTCGAGCAGCAGCCAAAGATACCTCCTATGCGCCTAGCCGCTCTCCTAACGCAGCTAGAAGTTTCCCAGGGAGTTGGGGGAAATACTGGTCAACGCCAGCTGGACTCACTCGCTGGTTGTTCAGGATCACCGTTGGATGATGGCGGTTCCGCATGCGCATCCATCCGGTGCAACACTGCTGCCGCAATGCTGCCGGCTACCGCCGCCAACGCGATACCGACCGCCGTTGACCAGCTCCAACTAAAGAAAGCGACCGCACCAGCGAAGGCCACCGGAACCAGGCCCACAAAGAGTCCAAGAAATGATGCCAACGCATGCAGCCCAGGACGGATGCCGGGCAGCGCCGCTCCTCCGGCTGCCGCAGCGAGCAAACTCGCTATCACGATCAGAACGCTGGGTGCGCTCAGCGCGCTCCCGAGGGAGCCCGCCACCACAGTTGCAAGAACTATGGAGCCAGCAGAGGCGGGAGTTTCCGCCCGCGCGTGTTCTTGCTCGTGTCCTTGTTCCAGCAGCTGATCGCCTCGCACCACTTCGGCCAGCAGCTTGCCTGCAACAAGGAGGTAGCCCGGCACCACAGAAATCAATGCAAAGCTGGCCAGTGCCAAAACGACCCCGATTGCTTCCGCAGGAAGAAAACCAAAAGGAATCAGGAACGGCACCGATGGAACGGTAAATGAACCGCTGAACAGGATCAGCGGCGCCACCAGCACACCCGAGATCAACGCCGGCGCCAAGATCAAGGCACCGGTAGGGAAACTCCCACGAATATCTTCTGCGGTCTGACGCAGGAGCGGGTCCACTGCGGCCAGCGCCACAACTCCTAGGGCCATCGCGGCGTAGGTACCCTCTGGTAACGCCAACACATCGAGGTCTGGCGCCACCAAAGTACCCACACCGCCCACTGCCGCGGCTCCCGCCACGATCAGCCAGGCAAGTACCAGCGTTATCCACAAGGTCCACTTTGCTGTCCGAGCGACACCATTCCCCGACCCCAGCACCGCTATCGCACCAGCTGCTACCGACAAAGCAACGATGACTGCAGGGATCAAGACCCAACCGACCAACGAGAGCATGTGGGCAATTAGTGCCACGAGGGCAGCAGCCATGATGATCGCTAAAACTCCGCGAATGGTACGACTCAGATTTATCGAACTAGCACGGGTGAAGAACACCACCGGATACACAATGGCAACGAGAAGAACGAGGCCCAGCGCCCGAACCAGATCTACACCGGCGCCAGTAATCGAGGCCAACAGCAACATCGCGTAGCCGAAACTCACTAGTGCGGCATTAGCCCTAGTACTGGCAACTCGTTTGCTGGTCATAGCCAACACCACCAACAGCACCAACGCGACAGTTACTGCTAATGAGGTACCCAGCGCAGTTGCCATGATTTAGCCTCTCCAGTTGTTGGGGCAGTTATCCGGTGCCGACTCACGATTGAATCGGTCTTGAATCCACTCATTGACGGAGTCGGTGGCGTTGACGACAACACTGCCGTGATTATCTTGCGGGTAGAGTTCGAGCTCGGCAGGAACATCACCTTGTTGACAAATCATGGCGAAGTACTCCGGGGTGGCCTGATTGATAACCACCTTGTCTTCCATACCCTGCACCAAAAGCAGCGGGTGACTCAGCGGCCGCTTGCCGGCGGTATTAAGAGCAATGGCTTTGACTGTGTCGGGCGAAAATGGAAGGTTCAGGTAGTCAGACATGACCCCCCGAGTCGCGAAGTAGTCCCTTAACTCGTCGCTGCACAGTTTCTCAATCATCGGCAGCGCGGCAATGCCCTGTTCGTTGAAGACATCCTCTTTGTCGAGCCAATCGTAGTTTTGCACCCAGGTGCCAAGCGACGTCATCACGAAATACGTTCGATTTGTTCCACCGGGATCTTCCGCGAATTGTTTCATGGCGATCGGCCAGGCCGGGACAAGTGCCGGGGCGAGGGATGTCACGCCGTTAATGTAGATCTCCGGTGCATAGTCCGGTTGGATTTCTGAGGCAAACAGAACGGCCTGTCCTCCCTGAGAGTGACCATAGAGCGCGGTTTGAGAATGATTGAGGTCTTTTCGCCAGGCCTGCACGGCCCGGATAGAGTCCAACAGGTTGCGCCCCTCAGCGTCTCCCAGCAAGTACATCGGAGTCACCTTCGGACCCATTCCTTGGTAATCGGTCGCAACCACTGCCCAACCCTGCTCAACAAGTGGTTGAATTTTGCGGACGAACTGCGAACCCGAGGGCGTTTTGGACTCGTAGGGAGTGAGCGAAATCCCGCACTGTCGGGCGGCGCCGGTCGTACCGTGCGCATATCCAATGAGCGGCCAACCAGCACTGGGTGGGTCCCCGCTCGGTTGCGCATATAAGGCCGTGACCGGAATATCTTCGCCAGTCACCGTGGTGGAGTGATACATGATCCGGTACAACTCGATGCCGGGATAAGACTCTTCTCCCGGGCCCGGCTCGACCCTCTCGGTCTTTATGACCCGTCCAGGGGAACCAGGCGGCACATCCTGCGCCGTCACGTCATAAAAGGCCGGAATCTCAGAGGTCTCCGATACCCCACTGCCATCACCAGCCGACTTCTGCGCTGGCGGCACATCAATGATCGCCGATGGCGGCGACCAGACCACCATGAGCACGCCGGCCACGACGACAAGAACGAGACCTACCACGCGACCTGCCATGCCACTCCCTCATTTGCCTGCAGCCTAGTGAGGCGGAGCGGGTGTCTCCTGTTCGCTTGCGGCTTCGACTCCGAGATTTCCAGAGGACACCGGCAGCCCGCCCACAGATGCCCGCCAGCCTGCGGAGGCAACAGCTCACCACTGATTTCCCTTGGCACTTGCGCACCTTTCACAGGCGGTCTCGCGGGCAATCACTCGGCAACAAGTCATCTCGATTAACTGGGAAGCCCACCGAAAACCGCGCTTTCCACAGATGCGACACGCAAGATCAACTAAAACTGTTGAATAACTTGCGCCCTACATTCCCAACCGCAAGACTGCCTCTATCTGGATCTACCAGGCTTGCATGTGAGAGGTGTCCTATGGCAACCGTCGAATTCCTCACCAACTCTCAATTCCAGACCGTCTACAACATGCTGTCATTTGCGCTGGCTGCCATGTTCGCGACAGCGGTCTTCTTACTGGTGGTGCAGGGCAGAGTGCTCCCGCGCTATCGATTGGCCATCGTGGTGTCGGCCATGGTCTGCCTCATCGCGGCCTACCACTACCTACGAATCTTTGACTCCTTTAGCGATGCCTACGTAGCCATCGATGCCGGGGCCAAGGGGGTCGCCGAAGGGTATGACCTCGTCAAAGGTGTCGGTTTCAACGAGGGCTATCGCTACGTTGACTGGCTACTGACAGTGCCGCTGTTGCTCTTCGAAACCATTGCCGTGCTGGCGCTGCCTCGCTCTACGCGTAACTCCCTACTGTGGAAGCTCATTCCGGCCTCAGCCCTCATGATCATCCTGGGCTACCCGGGCGAGCTGACCGCCGAGCTGGGAAGCAAAGCCATCTGGGGCGCGCTGTCGACTATCCCATTCCTCTACATCCTTTACGTATTGTTCGTGGAGCTCACTCGGGCAGCGAAGAATCAGCCCAACCAGGTGGGTAAGGAACTCGCCGGTCTCCGTTGGTTGTTGCTGGCAACCTGGGGGGTCTACCCGATTTCCTACATGTTCCCGATGTTCGGCTTGGACGGCGCGGATGCCTTCGTCTACCGACAGATCGGCTACAGCATTGCCGACGTCCTCGCCAAGTGCCTGTTCGGCCTACTCATCTTCAAGATCGCTCGCATCAAGAGTTTTGATGACGATCCGGAGTTTGCCGCGCAGGAGCTCAAGGAAGATGACGTTCCAGCCAAAGCCTGAGATTGCATAGTGAATGGGCCGTCCATCTGGGCGGCCCATTCACTATGTCCGGACTACACGGTTGCTGACAGCAGCCAACGGATTCGACCTAGCGACAGCAGATAATGCGCGACAACTACCAGCACGAAAAAGATCGTCGGAAACAGCCCCAGGATCGACCACGCGGCTAGGGCAGCAGTGGCGAAAATAGCCAACTCAATGACCAACCGCACCCAGCCGGGAACGACTATTGGCGCCTTCCCGGAGCGAGACGGGTCCCCCGGCACGTTGAACACTCCCCACGCTGTGGCAGCAAGGATCGGTAAACCGAAGCCCAACAGCCAACCCGCGGTCTGCCACCCCCACAGACCAAGCAAGACCAGGGCCGCGATCTCAAGCAGCAGTCTCAGCAGCAGATTCGGCGGATTCATGACGCTCGCCACCTCTCTCGGTTGTCAACCATCAGGCTGGTGACTTTGGGCTTAACGCCGTTTCTTGCGCACCCGCATCTGAATGCGAATGGGCGTTCCAGTGAAACCAAAGTCCTCGCGTAGCCGACGTTCGATGAAACGGCGATAACCGGCCTCCAGGAAGCCACTCGTGAAAAGCACAAAAGTCGGTGGGCTCACGCCAGCTTGAGTAGCAAAGAGCACTTTAGGCTGCTTTCCCCCTCTGACCGGGTGTGGGTGCGCAGCAGCCAGATCTTTGATGAACTGATTAAGTCGTCCGGTGGGTATCCGAGTACGCCAACCGGTCAGTGCGCTATCCAAAGCGCCGGGTAGGCGATCGACCCGTCGCCCGGTTAGCGCCGATACATTGACTCGCGGCGCCCACCAGACATGCTGCAAGTCCAGATCGTATTCTCGCTCGAGTTCACGCCGTCGCTCCGAATCAACAAGATCCCACTTATTGAGAGCGACCACCAGCGCCCGGCCGGAGTCCACCACCAAATCAATGATTCGCAGGTCCTGTTCGGCAACCGGTTCACCCGCATCGATAACCACAACCGCCACTTCGGCTCGTTCAACTGCTGAACGCGTGCGGATGCTGGCATAGAACTCGTGCCCACTGGCCTGCTTCACCCGCCGGCGAATCCCAGCCGTGTCAATGAACAACCAGGGTCGACCACCTAACTCGACGACCTCATCTACCGGATCAACCGTGGTACCGGCTAGGTCGTGAACAACGCTGCGCTCCTCCCTCGCTAGCCGATTCAGCAAGCTGGACTTACCGACATTCGGTCTGCCCATCAGCGCGACGCGGTTGATGCCGCTGCCGGGTACCGGTTGACCTGACTGTGGCAGGGCCGCGACCAGCACATCTAACAGGTCACCACTGCTGCGACCATGTAGTGCGGAAACCGGGAACGGCTCCCCTAAACCTAGAGACCACAGTGAAGCCGCCTCAGCCTCAGTCTGTGCGTTGTCCACCTTGTTAGCCACCAAGATCACGGGTTTGTCGGTGCTGCGCAACAACCTCACCACGTCCTCATCAGCAGCGGTTGGCCCGACCGTGGCATCGACTACGAACATCACGACATCGCTCTCGCGCATGGCTCGTTCGGCCTGAGCCGCCACACTGGCTGCTCTACCCCGGGCTTCTCGATCCCAACCGCCGGTGTCGAGCAAGACAAAGTCACGACCGTTCCAGTTGGCTCGATAGCTGACCCGATCTCTGGTTACACCCGGGGTATCCTCTACCACTGCGGCGCGGCGCCCCAAGACGCGGTTCACCAAGGTGGACTTGCCCACGTTGGGACGACCAACGACCGCTACTACCGGCAGCAACTCCGTTGCCACAGCCGCAGGGCCCGAGTCCACCTGCTCGTCGAACTCCGCTGCGACCGTCGCTACTTGTTCAGATTCGTCGTCACTGTCGACTATCCAGTCAGCCACCTGATCTGCTTCCGTGGCCTCAAAATCTGCGGTGTCCTCCGCTGGGTAGGAACGATCATCATCCGAGATCATGCGGCAACTGCCCGCACCAGTCGCGCGACTGCCTCGATGGTCTGTTCCAAGTCCAAATCAGTGGCATCGACTTGCTCGGCATCATCTGCTGGCTTCAACGGCGACGCCTTGCGTTGCGAGTCGATCGCGTCTCGTCGACGCAACGATTCCTCGGTTGCCGCGGTACCAGTACTGCCGTGCTCGCTTTCCTCATCCTGCAGCGCACGCCGTTGGGCCCGAACCGCGGCATCGGCAGTTAAGAAAACCTTCACATCGGCGTCGGGCAACACCACCGTGCCGATATCTCGACCTTCGATCACCATGCCAGTACCTGCCGATTTACTCTCTTCGGCTTGGCGTCGCTGCAACGCCACCATGGCGGAGCGAACTTCGGGCACTGCACTGACCAGACTGACGGCCTCGGTTACCTCTTCGCCACGAATCGCCACCGCAACATCGGTGCCGTCAGCCGAGATTTGGGGTGACGAAGGATCAGTCCCACTCACCACCGCAATCGTGGCTACTGCTTTGCCGACGGCGGCGGAATCCGTTGGATCCACCCCGAGGTCAAGAATTCGCCAGGTCACCGCGCGGTACATCGCGCCCGTGTCGAGATAGCGATAGTCAAACTCAGTGGCGACGCCACGGGAAACGCTAGATTTTCCGGACCCGCTGGGGCCGTCGACGGCAACGATAAGGGGGGCGGGCATGTGATGCTCCTGTCTTGACTACTGGGCTAAATCTTGCCGCAGAACCTCAGCCCCGCGCAGGTAGACGTGCTGGATGAGGTGGCGATCCTTGTCGGTATTGGCGTGCATCAAGACCCGGATGATGCGCTGCGGTGCCCCAGCCACCGCCATTTCGGTGGCACATAACAGCGGTACATCGCCGAAGCCGATGTCGCGGGCGGCAGCAGCTGGGAAGCCGCAGCCGAGGTCCGGCGTCGCGGTGAAGATGACGCTCACCAGATCCTCCGAACTCAACTCATTGCGAACCAGCATCTGCTGGAGCAACTCCACCGTCGCCTCATTCATCTCGGCACTGTCATCTGCCCCCAACTGGGTGGCACCCCTGATTGCCCGCATCATTCACCGCCTTTCGCGCTGCCGCTAGCGTAGTGGTCTTGCGGCCCGACTTGAAATCGATTAGCCCGCTGCCGCATACAACGCGCGGACTTCATCCACCCGTAGCTCCCGCAGCGACCCAGGCGCCAGACCGCTGAGCCGCACCGGTCCAATCTGGGTTCGCACGAGCTCCAACACCGGATGTCCCACTTCTTCCAGCATCCGCCGCACGATCCGGTTGCGCCCCGAATGAAGCCGAATCTCCACGATCGCCCGATCACCATGCTCAGCGACAACGCGGAACTTGTCGGCACGAATCGGACCATCATCCAACTCGATGCCCTGCTGTAGCTGTTTGCCGACGGCCGCAGGTACCGGCCCGGGAACGGTCGCCCGATACACCTTGGACACCTCGTGGCGTGGGTGCGTCAAGAGCTCGGTGAGTTTGCCGTCATTGGTGAGCAGCAGCAGACCGGTAGTGTCGGCGTCCAACCGGCCAACGTGGAACAACCGTTGCGGCCAGTCGGTTAACAGATCTCCCACGCAACTGCGGCCATGTTCATCCGCCATGGAAGTCACCATGCCGGCCGGTTTGTTCAGCATGAGTACCTGAATCTCTGGATTCGTGGGCACGAGCTCGCCGTCAATCCGAATCTCATCCTCCGGATGCACCCGGGTACCTTGCACCCGAATGGTTTCGCCGTTCACCGATACCCGTTCTTGGGCGATGAGTCCCTCACAGGCGCGACGACTGCCGATCCCGGCTCGCGCCAATACTTTCTGTAGCCGCTCACCGGCGGGTGCTGCCATGGGCGAGACTCAGTCCAGCAACTCGTCGAGGTTGTCTAGGTTGGGCAGGTGATCAGCGATCGGTGGTAACTCCGCCAGCGAGGCCATACCCATCCGGTCCAAGAAATATGGCGTCGTGGTGAACTCCGCTGCCATACCTTCGGTGATGGTCTCAGTGATCAGTCCGCGGGCCACCAGCGTTTTGAGCACGCCATCCGGGTTGACGCCACGCACAGCGCCGACCTGCGAGCGAGTCACTGGTTGCCGGTAGGCAACGATCGCTAGCGTTTCCAAGGCGGCCTGCGATAGTTTCGCCTGCCGACCGTCAGTGACGAAACGGGTGACAAGTTCTCGACATTCCGCCGCGGTATAAAACCGCCAACCGGAGTCGGTATTGCGTAGCTCGAAGCCACGGTGCTGCTCGCGGTACTCGTCGGCCAACTCATGGAGCTGCTGCTCGACGTCTTGCACTGGCCGTCCAACGAGTTCTGCCAACGACAGCGGGGTAAGCGGCTCCTCGGAGAGCAACAACAGCGCCTCCAAAGCCGCTGCCAGGCTGGGAGCACCTAGCTGCGGTGGCTCATCAGCCTCAGTTGCCTCGTTGACCTGCTCATCAGCCTCAGTTGCCGCCATGGACTCATCTCCACTGGACACGATGTCCTCCTCAGTCGCAGACTCCGTCGCCGACGCTGCCATGCGGGCTTTGTCGGTGATGTCGATGACGTCCACGGCTCCATCTGAACGTGTCATCTCATGATCTGCCATTACAGGTTCTCCTCGTCGTCGCCACTCGCTGGCGGCTGCGATGGGTCTAGCTCCTCGTCGAACTCATCAGTGACGGCCACATCCCCTTCGTCGCTTCCCGTCCAAGCGATCATCAGATCCGCCAGTGGCGCAGCCTGCTCAAAAACCACCGCACCCTCGCGAAAGAGTTCCAGCAAAGCCAAGAAGCGAGCCACCACATAGGGAACGTCACCAGCGTCAGATACCAGCGCTCGGAATGACAGTTGCCGGTCTCGCCGGAGCCGAGCGACGATAACGCTGGCCTGCTCCCGAACACTGATGACCGGGGCATGAATATGCGCCACGCTGACTTCATCCGGTGTCTTGGGGGTGAGTGCTCGTAATGCCGCTGCTGCGAATCGCTCCGGACTCTGCGCGATCTTTACCTCAGGCAGCAGATCGGTCAGGTCCGGATCGAGACCTACCTCTCGCGGTATCCGGGGTGGCGCGGCGTAGAGCAACGACGCGAACAGACCGGACGCCTCCTTGAATGCCCGATACTGCAGCAGCCGAGCGAACAACAGATCTCGAGCCTCGAGCAATGCGAGATCTTCGGGGTCTTCCTCCGTGTTGCCCGGCAGCAGTCGCGCCGCTTTCAGATCCAACAGGATGGCAGCAACAACCAAGAACTCGGTGGTCTCGTCTAGGTCCCACCGATCCCCCTTGGAACGCAAGTGGGCAACAAAATCGTCAGTCACCTGGGCGAGGGCAAGTTCGGTAACTTCAAGTCGGTGTTTCGCAATCAGCGACAACAACAGGTCAAAAGGCCCGGTAAAGGCGGCTAACCGCACCTCAAATCGGCCGCCAGCGTCCTCCGCAGTCGCATCAGCGAGATCGGTAGCCACTGGCGCGGTCGGCTCCGCGTCGTCAGTGACAGTTGTTTCGGGCATCTCAAGACGGTAACCCACGATGGGGCACGGTCCCGGCAGCGGCACCAGCGGGTATCCACCCTCCTACCCGCGATCAGCTAGCGACCCCGTGGGTGGCTGTCGGCGTAGACCTCGCGGAGGTGCTCGATAGTGACCTTGGTGTAGATCTGGGTGGTCGTGACACTTGCGTGGCCGAGTAGCTCCTGCACCACTCGAATGTCGGCCCCGGCCTGCAGCAGGTGGGTAGCGAACGAATGTCTCATCGTATGGGGATGCACGTCGGCAACCTCGGCCTTTTCCCCGGCATCTCGAATCGTGGTCCACATGGATTGTCGACTAAGTCGCCCGCCGCGAGCGTTCAGAAAAAGGGCAGGGGTACTGCTTCCCTTCGCCGCAAGCGCGGGCCGAGCCCGAACGAGGTAGTCCGACACCGCTTTGGCGGTATGACCACCGATGGGAACTAGCCGCTGTTTGTTACCTTTCCCGGTGACGAGCAAACTGCGGCTGGCTAGATCAATGTCATCAACATCGATTCCCACCGCCTCGGATACCCGGCATCCAGAGCCGTAGAGCACCTCCAGCAAAGCACGACTGCGCAACCCAGCAGGGGTCTCGGTATCCGGCGCATCTAGCAGCGCCAATACCTCTGGGACGGTGATTGCCTCCGGCAGCCGTTCCGGTAGCTGTGGCGGCGATATTTCTCGGGCCACGTCAACGGTGGCGTTTCCCTCCCGAAGCGCGAACGCGTGCAGTCCCCGAACTGCAACGAGGCAACGAGCGGCTGAGGAGTCCGACAACTGTGTGCCGCCATCCGAGCCAGACCGCAGCGCTATCAGGAACTGGCCTACTGTCTCCGGCTGAATCTGGGCGATTTCGATCAGTCCGAGCGTGCGGCAAAATTCGTCGTAGCGAGTAAGGTCCGAGCGGTACCCAACCAGCGTGTGCGGCGACGCACCCCGCTCCACCGCGAGGTGGTCGAGGTACTCCACGATCTGATCAGTTACATCCATAATTTCAAATAGAACATAAAGTGTTCTATATCTCGGTGAGTCTGCTCCCATCCCGCCACAGGTTCAGGCACACTTGCCCAATGACGATCGATCCGCTGCTGACTCTGGGCGGTCTCTTTGCGGGCACCGTGGTGGGCCTCACCGGGCTGGGCGGAGCAGCGATCGTGACCCCGATGCTGCTGCTGTTGTTCAACATTCCAGCGCCCGTGGCGGTATCCACCGACGTCGTGTCGGCGGCTTTGATGAAACCGGTCGGAGCATGGGTTCACCTGCGTCAGCGTACGCCGTACTTGAAGATAGTGCTGGCACTCAGCCTCGGCTCGGTCCCTGGTGTTCTGATTGGCACCTGGCTGTTTTCCCGCCTCGTTAACACCACTCATGGCGAGGGCCTGCTGCAACAAATGATCGGCGGCGTTTTAGTCGTAGCGGTAGTCGTCACCACCCTGCGCATGACCATTCGACGATTCCGACCATCAGCCACACCGGGGCAAATGAACCTCAGCATGCCCCGACTTGCGATTACCGGAGTTGTCGGGCTGTTTGTCGGCTGCCTGGTGGGTTTGACGTCAGTTGGCAGCGGAACGCTAATCGCCGCGAGCCTACTGTTGCTGTTCCCAGCCATGCTGCCCAGCCGACTCGTCGGCACTGATCTGGTCCAGGCGGTTCCGATGCTAGTTGTCGGCGCGATCGCGCACGCTGGCTTGGGCGAAGTCGACCTCACCATTCTCTTTTCTTTGCTGATCGGACAGATACCAGGGGTGTGGATCGGCGCCAAGATTTCCAGTCGCTACAACGGCAGTGAACTGCGCTGGCTACTGCTCGTCATGGTGGGTAGTGCTGGTCTGGCCCTACTGGGCGCACCCACTTGGATTGCGACCACGCTGACCATCGGCGGTGTCGTCGCACTGGGAACCCCGATCTTGGTACGGGCTTACCAGCAGCGCCACACCGGCCGACTAGCCGACGTGGACCCTGACAAGCCGCTGAGATCCGAGGGGTGGGGTCTGAGTCGCGATCGGGGTGACCCTGACGATGATGACGATGGCAGCGACAGCGATCCACCAACTACCCAGCAGCGAGATCCCTCCGGATGACCGAACCCGGCCCCGCTACTGTCGGCTGGGAACAGCCCAAGAAGTGGCCCTAGGGCAGCCAGACTCGCTCTGCAGCTAGCAGCTCGTCCCGGCTAGACCAGGCGGCATCTCCGGGCCGTAGATCCTGCCACTCTCGACCGCGCGCCGCCCAGGCCGCCAATAGCCCGGTCACCGCCGTGGGGTTCTGGATTTTTCCAGCGAAGACCAGATCCACGGCTGCTCGCAGCGGAATCCAACGCATCGGCAGATCCGTCTCCTCCGCCGAACGCACTGGCCGACCGCCGGCAACCTCGGTGACTCCCCGGGCGAGAAAGCATCGGAACCCTTCCGAGGAACCGCCGGGACTGTTGAACCAATCGGCTAGCACGTGCCAGTCAGTTGCCTGGTAACCCGCTTCCTCATACAGTTCCCGCTGGGCGGTGGCCAGTGCTCCTTCGCCCGCCGCATCCATCAGACCCGCTGGTGGCTCCCACAAGAAAAAACCGACTGGGTGCCGGTATTGCCTGATCAATAGGACCCGATCGTCGTCGTCAATTGCGATAATGCCGACGGCACCAGGATGGACGAGGTAGTCCCGAATCACTACCTCACCGTGGTTGAGCCGAACTTCGTCGGAAACAACATCCCAACGCTGGCCAATGAAACGGGAGGTCTGACCCAATACCGCCGCGGGTTCGAAAGAGTCGGCTATTTCTTCACTCATACGTCCAGTGGACCCGCATCCGACTGAGCCACGACTTCCGCGGAACTCCGGCTGCGCGAAACCGCTGCCTTGACTAAGCCAGTGAAGAGGGGGTGGGCGTTGGTGGGGCGGGAACGAAACTCGGGGTGAGCTTGGGTTCCGACATAGAACGGGTGCTCGCTACGCGGCAGCTCAACGAACTCCACCAACCGGCCGTCAGGTGAGGTTCCACTGAAGGTGAGGCCAGCATCCGCCAGCCGCGAGCGGTGGTCGTTGTTGACTTCGAAACGATGTCGATGCCGTTCCTCGATGTACGGCTCGCTATACAACTCCGCCACCACCGAATCGGGGCTGAGTTTGGCTGGGTACAGCCCCAACCGCATGGTGCCGCCCATATCTCGTTGCCCAGCGACTACATCGCGCTGATCCGACATGGTGGCAACTACTGGGTGTGTCGTTCCTTCGTCGAACTCAGTGGAGTTGGCGTCCTCCCAGCCCAAAATGCTGCGGGCATACTCAATGACCATGCACTGCAACCCCAAACACAGCCCCAGTACCGGGATGCCCTGGGTGCGGGCGTAGCGGAGGGCCCCCACTTTGCCGTCGATGCCACGAACGCCAAAGCCCCCGGGAACGCAAATACCGTCGACATCGCCCAATTCAGCTGCTGCGCCGTCCATGGTGACGCAGTTGTCGCTCGACACCCAGCGTAATTTCACCCGACAGTCAGCGTCGAAGCCACCAGCTCGCAGCGCTTCGGTCACCGATAGGTAGGCATCTGGCAGATCGATGTACTTGCCGACTAGCGCAATCTCCACTTCGTCTTTGGGGTGATGAACCCGCCGGAGCAGGGCGTCCCATTCCGTCCAGTTGACGTCACGGAAGGGCAAATCTAAGCGACGCACGACATAGGCATCCAGACCCTCACTGTGCAGCACCTTAGGAATGTCATAGATGCTGGGCGCGTCGACCGCTGCCACTACCGCCTCGTCGTCGACATCGCACATCAGTGAGATCTTTCGTTTGATGCCGGCCGGAACGGGGCGATCCGCTCGCAGCACAATCGCATCTGGCTGGATACCAATGGAACGCAGCGCTGCTACCGAATGTTGGGTCGGCTTAGTCTTCAACTCTCCGGATGGACCGATGTAGGGCAGCAAGGATACGTGCAGGAAGAACACATTCTCGCGTCCGATCTCGTGGCGGACCTGACGTACCGCCTCAAGGAACGGCAACGACTCGATATCTCCGATCGTGCCGCCGACCTCGGTGATCACCACATCGACGTCATCGGTGGCCATGCGACGAATCCGCGATTTGATCTCGTTGGTGATGTGCGGGATGACCTGCACCGTGTCGCCCAAGTACTCGCCTCGCCGCTCCTTAGCGATCACCGCTGAGTACACCTGACCGGTGGTGACGTTTGCCGAACCTTGCAGATTGGTGTCGAGGAACCGTTCGTAATGACCCACGTCCAGATCGGTTTCCGCCCCGTCATCGGTAACGAACACCTCACCATGCTGGAACGGATTCATAGTTCCCGGATCAACGTTGAGATACGGATCAAGCTTCTGCATCGTCACCCGCAGACCACGCGACTTCAGCAGATTTCCCAAACTCGAGGCGGTCAGACCCTTGCCTAGCGACGAAGCAACTCCGCCAGTGACGAACACATGTTTGGCAGTCCCATTACCCATGGAAGACCAGCCTATCAGCGGTTCAGGGCTGCCATCTCCCGCCCGAACTGGGCGAGTCCCATCGAGCCGAGCGCAAGAGCGTCCGAATGCCATTGCCGTAGGTTGAAATCAGCCGGTTCCTGCGCCTCGGCCTGCTGGCGGGCCCGCAACCATTCCCGCTCACCTAGTTTGTAGCTAATCGCCTGCCCCGGCAGCCCTAGGTAGCGCTGCACTTCGCCGGCCGCTATCTGTTTTGACGCCAACGCTTGCCGCTGCAATAGCTCGCGAGCTCGATCGGCAGTCATCGGGCTGCCCGCTCCCGGGAATCCAGCTGGGATAACACGGTCGGTATGCAAACCAATGTCGACTACCAATCGAACGGCACGAAGCATCTGCAGGCTGAGGTAACCAAGTCGAGTGATGGGGTCCTCGTACCAACCCTGCTCCTCGCCCAGCCACTCGGCATACATCGCCCACCCTTCGGCATGCCCAGTGGTCGATCCCAAAGTTCGAGAAAACCGGTTCAGCGAGTCCGCGGCCACCATGCCTCCCAACTGCAGATGATGACCGGGGACACTTTCGTGCAGGCACAGCGCATCTAGTTGCCAGCGGGGATAGGTATCTCCGCTGGTGATGGGAAAGCACATGGTCCCCGGTCGAGTGAAATCTTCACTGGGGGGCAGGTAGTAGGGCATCAAACCGACATCATCTTTAACCAATTGAATCCGCAACTCACGCAGCCTCGGATCAATGTCGAACAACGTGCTGTCGATCAGGTCAAAGGTGCGGTCCACCCGCTGGCGCAGGTACTGCGTGAGTGAGGCCTCATCTGCTAACTGGTATCGAGAATCGTGCTGAAGCACGTCAGCTACTTGATCGAGGCGGAGTTGCGAATCGAGTTCAGCAGCGGCATCCCGAATCAGCCCGCCAACGCGCGCCATCTCCGTCATCCCCCAGCGCATAACCTCGTCGAGGTCGAGGTCCATGCCGGTGAACATGCGCGCATGCAGCAGGTAATCCGACTCACCCACCCCATCGACTGGCCTGGCCCATTCGACGTACACGTCCGCCAACCACATGGCCGTCAGCCGAAACGCGGCCGTAGCGTCTGCCACGGCCGCCGCCAACTCGGGACCGCCCCCAACCGTCTGGATCTGCTGCGGCAGCCAAAGTCCGGCGTACCCGGATAGCTGCTCGGCAACCGCGACACTTTGCCGACGAGATGCGACCAGTCCTGCCGCCGCGCCCTGCTGCAGTGACTCCCGCCAACCAGCCAGCGAATCTGGAATCGCTCGCACGACGTCAGTGAGTGCCGATGAATCGCCACCGTGGGCCAGCAACTCAACAGTGGTGCGAATCTGCTGCGGCGGACTATCCATGGTGTTGAGGTCTCGCAGATACTCGCCCGCCTGTCCGAGATCAACCCACGCACCTAGGCGCTCTACCAACAAATCCCGGCTGATCCGGTCAGCGTCAGTGTCAATCGGCAACTCTTCTGCCTGAGCTAGCAGCGACGACATCAACTCAACGCGTTCTTGACAGGCCGCCGGACCGAAGTCGGTCAGACCTTCATTCGCTACTCCCAGTACTGCCGAAAGACACGGATCCTGCGCCGCAATATCCGTGACAACCCGATCGGCGAACACGGCAACCTGAGCCACTGCCGTGCCCTAGATCCGGGTCTCGCGATGCTTGGTGGCCACGTCGAGAAGCTCGGCAGCATGGGCGGTCGCTGTCGCAGAATCGTCACTGCCTGACAGCATGCGCGCCAACTCCCGACTGCGCTGCTCCCCGGCCACTTCCATCACCGTAGATCGAGTCACTCGCCCATCTGTTCCCTTGCTTACTACGACATGTTGGTCAGCGAACACCGCCACTTGCGGTAAATGAGTCACGACTAGCACCTGCGAATGATCCGCCAATCGGGCAAGTCTTCTCCCCACTTCAACGGCAGTCTTGCCGCCAATCCCGGAGTCAACTTCATCGAAAACGAAAACTGCCGGCGGGTCCGACTCCGCCAGCACCACCTCGAGCGCCAACATGATGCGAGACAACTCGCCACCGCTGGCCCCCTCTCCAATCGGCGACCAGTGACCACCGGGGTGAGGCTGCAACCGGAAATCCACCGTGTCGACGCCAGTGGCGCCGAAGGCCACCGTGCGACCGTCGGGAAGCCTCAGTCCGGTCTCTGCTTCCTGTTGGGCCACCTCTGCGCGAAACATCGCATCCGGCATAGCCAGTTCGCGTAGTTCAGTGGTCACCGCAGCACTCAGCCGCTCCGCTGCAGCTTCCCGCAGCTCAGACAGTTCCGCAGCCCGCTTCTCGAGCCGCTGCAGCAGTTCCGCAATCTCCTCCTGAGCCGCCTCCTCGGTGTCAGCAGCATCGGTGAGTTCGGCAACCTCGGTGCGCGCGTGGTCTTCCCAGGCCAACACATCTGTCAGGGTGGGGCCGAAATCTCGCTGCAACTTCGTCAGCGAGGCCTTGCGACGCTGGAGTTCAGCCAGCGCACTGGGATCTGGTGCCAGGTCGCTGGCGTAGCGATTCAACTCCGCCACGATGTCATCCAGCAGCAACGCTGCCTCACCGAGCCGCTCAACTAGCGGCGTCAAATCGGCATCCAGCCGAGCAGCGCGCGCCACAGATTGCTGGGCTGCGGCTAGATCCTCCAGGACCCCGTCCTCTGCACCTGCCACGATGGTCAGGGCTGCGGATAAGCCCTCAGCCAACTGTTCTACATTTGCCAATCGCAGGATCTGCTGCGGAACCTCGTTTTCCTCACCCGGCTTGGGTCGGACTTCCGCAACTTCCGCTAGTCCCTCGTGGAGTTCCGCTAGCCGAGACTCCTGCTCGCTGCGCTGCCGCTGAAGCTGCGCCAGTCGGTCGATTGCGGCCAAGTACTGCTGGTAGTCCTGCTGGTAATTTTTTAGCGCGGCTGCCAGTTTATGGCCACCGAAGGCGTCTAACGATTGCCGCTGGCGTTTCCGGGACCGCAACTGCAGTTGGTCACTTTGTGAATGGCGCTGCGCGATACCGTCACCTAACTCACGCACGAGTGCCACCGGCACCGCCGCGCCGCCTAAGGCTGCCCGGGCCCGACCACTTGCTAGCACCGAACGTGACACGGTTACCGCACCGTCAGGCTCCACGACGCCACCAGCGTCGGTAACTCGCCGGCCCGTGGCCCCAGCGGGATCCACCAACACCGTCGCCGACACATCTGCTCGTTCACCAGCCACCATGCCGGTATCCGCTCGGTCGCCCAGCACCAGACCCAGGGCGCCCACCAGCAATGTCTTACCGGCACCGGTCTCACCGGTAAATGCGATCATGCCGGAACTGAACTGCAACTCGCACTCGGCGATCACGCCTAAGCCGCGAATATTGAGTTCGGCAATCATCCGGTCACTCCCCTGCCTCGCCAACCACTCACTGGTAGGTCGAACTTAGCCACGAGCCGATCTGTGAATTGCGACTCGTGCAGCCGGGCAAAGTGAACTGGCGTTGCCAAGACAGTCACCTCGACTCGGTCGCGCGGCAGCAGATCGATCATGCGGCGGCCGTCTGCCCACAGCAGTGCCTCTGGAGAATCGTCCTGCACGGTGATGGCTACGGTAGTGCTTGGATCCACCACCATGGGTCGGGCAAACAGGGCGTGGGCGCTGATCGGTGACACCAGCATCGCCTGAACTACCGGCCACACCACCGGTCCGCCGGTCGACCAGGCATAGGCCGTTGATCCCGTGGGGGTGGCAACGATCAGACCATCACAGCCCCAGCGAGAGAGTGGCCGACCGCCGATTTCCACCAGCACATCAATCATTCGTTCCCTGGCAGCCTTTTCCAAACTGGCTTCGTTCAGTGCCCAGGTAGACCAGATTTCCTTATACCCGCGCAGCACACGCACTGACAGTGCCGTCCGATCCTCTACCCGGTAACTGCGATCCACGATGCTGGCCACGACATAGGGCACATCATCAGATTCCGCCTCCGCGAGGAATCCGACATGACCGAGATTCACTCCCAGCAGCGGTAGTCCGGCGGGGACTGCGTACTCGGCAGCCCGGAGAATCGTGCCGTCTCCACCAACCACGACCACGAGATCGCAAAGACCCGACATCTCTAGTCCATCTTGTGCGACCACCCCCGGATCCGGTGCGCCCTCTTCACGAAAAATCTCGTGCGCCACCGCATCGAACTCGTCACGAGGTAGCCGCACCGCAATCCCTGCGGACCGCAGACCAGCCGCTAATCGCGCGGCAGCAGAGATGGCCTCTGTCCGGCCCGTGTGGGTAACCAGCAGCACCTGGCGAACTTCGCTCACTGGACCACGCTAACCGGAGGGACCGTCAGGTTGCGGCACGCCACTCAACTTCCTGTGAATCTCTGGCCTGCAACGATAGTGTGCAAAGGTCTACAACCGCTTATCGGGTTGCAGTTCCAAAGGAGGAGTCTGTGATTCCCCAAAGCAGGCGACGATCGGTCGCCTTGCTCGCCATCGTGGTGGGTGTGCTGTCGGCTCTCGCGGTCGCGATGGCACCGACAGCCCACGCAGATGGTGCCATCATCAAGGGGTCCATCAGCGATCCGGAGGACGCTCCGATCGCTGGGGTCGTCTTCACCGTGTCGAATGCGGATGGCTTCAACGAAACTACCGAATCCGACGCCGAGGGTGCTTGGGTGGTCGAAGTCCCAGAGCGGGGCACCTACACCATCGATATCGACACTGGAACTCTTCCCGAGGGAGTAACGCTCACTGATCCGGAGAAGACTTCGCTCACAGTGACCCTGCTGTCAGGTAAGAAGACTGTTGTTTTCCCAACCGGGGAAGGCAGCACTGGTGGTGAATCCACAGTCGATCGCCTGTTGCAGTTGACCGTCGATGGTCTCGTGTTCGGTCTGGTGATCGCGCTCGCTGGCATCGGCTTGTCCATGATCTTCGGCACGACTGGCCTTACAAACTTCTCGCACGGCGAGTTGGTCACCTTCGGCGCCATTTCAACGCTGATCATGAATAACTTTTTCGAGCTGCCCTTTGTCCTCGCAGCGGCTGCGGCCATGTTGCTCTCCGCTCTCTTCGGGGCGTTCCAAGACAAAATCTTGTGGCTGCCACTGCGCAAGAAGGGCATCAGCCTGATCGCTATGCTGGTGGTCTCGATCGGGCTCGGTATCTTCCTGCGCTACGTCTATCTGTTCTTCCTAGGCGGGAGCACACAGCAGTTCCGGGAATACAGCGGCCAAGCCGGTATCGCGATTGGCCCAGTGGACATCACGCCCAAGATCATTGTTGCCACGGTGATCGCGATTGCGGCGATTACCGCCGTGTTGTTGTGGTTGGGTTACTCCCGGATCGGCAAAGCCAGTAGGGCGATCTCGGACAATCCGGCGCTGGCGTCCGCTTCCGGAATCAACGTTGAACGAGTCATCAACGTGGTCTGGGCCGTCGGCGCTGGTATGGCCGGACTGTCCGGGGTGTTGTACGCGATGAACATCGGTGTCACCTGGCTGATGGGCTTCCAGATTCTGCTGCTGGTGTTCGCCAGCGTGATCCTCGGCGGCCTGGGTACCGCTGCAGGTGCGCTCGTGGGTGCGCTGATTGTTGGTGTCTTGATTCAGGTGTCTACTTTGATCATTCCCACCGAACTCAAGAACGTGGGCGCGTTGTTCATCATGATCGTGATTCTGCTCTTCAGACCGCAGGGACTGCTCGGACGATCGGAACGGGTGGGCTGACCCATGGACTTCAACCTCATTATCAGCCAAGCCATCACTCAGGGCATTGGTGTCCAAGCAGTCATTTTCGCGCTGGCTGCTATCGGCCTGAACGTGCACTTCGGCTACACCGGGCTGCTGAACTTCGGTCAGGCGGGATTCTTGGCAGTCGGGGCCTACGGCCTAGGCGTCACCGTCACCACCCTAGGGCTCTCCTTCTGGCTAGGTCTGGTCGTGGGCCTTGGTGCGGCAGTAGTGTTCGCGCTACTGCTAGGTATTCCTACGCTGCGCCTCCGGGCCGACTATCTGGCTATCGTGACCATCGCCGCAGCGGAAATCATCCGGCTCACCGCCCGATCAGTCACCCTTCGCGACGTCTTCGGTGGTTCTGATGGAATTAATCGGTTCGCGAATGAATTCTATGCACTCAACCCATTCGATTCTGGGCTCGCCCTCGGCCCCATCAACTTCAGCCGCAACGATCTATTCGTCGTCGTGGTGGGATGGATTCTGGTCGCGGTGGCCTGCCTAATCGTGTTCCTCTCAATGCGAGCACCCTGGGGACGAGTACTCAAGGGCATTCGTGAAGATGAGGATGCCGTTCGTAGTCTTGGCAAGAACGTCTACTCCTACAAGTTGCAGGCCCTGGTACTCGGTGGCGTGCTCGGCTGCCTGGGCGGATTCGTTTTCGCAGTATCGTCGCAGTCGGTGCAGCCGGATAACTACGGCACCGACCTCACCTTCTTTGCCTGGGCCGCCCTGATCCTCGGCGGAGCAGCCCGGGTCTTCGGCCCGGTACTAGGGTCGATCATCTTCTGGTTCCTGCTGGTGCTGTTCGATGTGGCCCTGTCCGAGGCAGTGCGCAGCGGGCTAATCACTTTCATCGACGGTACCCAGGTTGGACAGATTCGCTTCTGGATCTTGGGTCTGTCCTTGATGCTATTGATGATCTTCCGGCCACAGGGGATCCTGGGAGACAAACGAGAGTTGGCCTTCGATGTCAAGTAGTGCAACCACTGCGAGCTCAGCTCGGGCAGCCCTGCAATCAGTTCCGCAAGAGCCGGGTGCAGCAAAACCGGATCCGATCTTGGTCGCAGATTCCGTTACCCGCACCTTCGGCGGTCTCACCGCCGTCGATGTTGCTCATTTCGAGGTACAGCGGGGTGCGATCACAGCCCTGATTGGGCCCAATGGCGCGGGCAAAACTACGTTGTTTAACCTGCTCACCGGATTCGACAAACCCGATACCGGTGAATGGACATTTGAAGGCCGAAACCTAGCGGGTACGTCGGCCTACAAAGTGGCCCGCATCGGAATGGTACGCACTTTCCAACTCACCAAGGCGCTATCCAAGATGTCAGTGTTGGACAACATGCGGTTAGGAGCACCGCAGCAACGAGGCGAAAGTTTCTGGACAAGTTTGTTGCCCTTCACTTGGGCAAGCCAAGAGAAGGAAATCACAGCCAAAGCGCGTGATCTACTGCGCCACTTCAAGCTGGCGGACAAAGAAGACGATTTCGCTGGCAGCCTTTCTGGTGGGCAACGCAAGCTGCTGGAGATGGCCCGAGCTCTGATGGTGGATCCCGACTTGGTGATGCTGGATGAGCCGATGGCGGGCGTGAACCCAGCCCTGAAGCAGTCGCTGCTCAACCACATTCGAGAACTCCGAGACGACGGAACCACGGTACTTTTCGTAGAGCACGACATGGATATGGTGCGTGACATTTCCGACTGGGTAGTGGTGATGGGTCAGGGTCGTATCATCGCTGAAGGCCCACCGGAGCAAGTGATGATGTCGCAGGCTGTCATTGACGCCTACCTCGGCGAGCACCATGACACCTCACTCGACACCGGCGAAGGGCAGTGACATGACGGTCGAACCCGGCTCCGGGGAGTTCATGGAAGAGCTCAACGTCGACGCTGCGCAATGGGGTCATTCACGAGAGCTCACCGATCGGACGCATCATCTCGCTGGAGCGGAGAACGCTTTATTGCGTGCTGATGAGGTTATGGCCGGCTACCTGCCAGGCGTCAACATTCTCAATTCCTGCGACTTCTACGTAGACAAAGGCGAACTGGTCGGCATCATCGGCCCCAACGGTGCCGGAAAGTCCACACTTCTGAAGGCGATGTTTGGGCTAGTCAAAATCTCTTCTGGCACCGTGCAACTCGCTGGCGAAGACATCACCAATCTGCGAGCAGACAAGTTAGTACAACAGGGGGTTGGTTTCGTTCCACAGACCAACAACGTCTTCCCCTCGCTGTCGGTTGAAGAAAACCTGCAGATGGGCGCTTACCTCGCTCCCAAGAAGTTCTCGGAGCGCTTTGACACCGTAGCGGGAATCTTTCCGCGTTTGGCCGAGCGGCGCAAACAGCGGGCATCCGCCCTTTCTGGCGGTGAACGGCAGATGCTCGCCATGAGTAGAGCACTCATGATGGAACCCTCCGTGCTGCTGCTGGACGAGCCCAGCGCTGGCCTGTCCCCCGCACTGCAGGATGAAGTATTCGTTCGGGTTCGCGACATCAATGCCACTGGCGTCACCATCATCATGGTGGAGCAGAATGCTCGTCGTTGCCTGCAGATCGTCCATCGTGGCTACGTACTGGATCAAGGCCGCAATGCCTATACCGGCAGCGGAAAAGACCTGATTCATGATCCCAAAGTCGTTGACCTGTATTTGGGCACCTTAGGCGCAGAGCGCGACCAGAAGTAGCTGCCAACCCCATCGGCCGCAGTCGCCGCTTTCTCTCGGATGCGGTCCCGCTACGCTGGCGTGATGCCCGATTCCGCACCATTGGCCGGTATTAGGGTTCTTGACGCGGGCACCTTCATCGCCGCTCCATTCGCCGCCACTGTGCTCAGCGAGTTCGGGGCTGAGGTCATCAAGATTGAGAACCCCAAAAACGGCGATCCGTGGCGCAACTACGGCACCGCCACCAACCGAGACGGTGACACCCTGGCATGGCTATCGGAGGCCCGTAATCGCTCCTCACTTCCGCTGGATCTTCGCCAACCGCAAGGAGCGGAAATCTTTCGGGCACTCGTGGAACACAGCGACGTCGTGTGCGAGAACTTCCGACCGGGGACTCTGGAGCGATGGGGATTGGGTTGGGAGGAACTCAGCGCACGCAACCCCGGATTGATCCTGCTGCGGGTTTCTGGCTTTGGCCAAACTGGACCCTATCGATCTCGGCCTGGGTTCGCCCGGATCGCGCAGGCTTTCGGTGGTTTGACTCACTTGGCCGGAATGCCTGACGGTCCGCCAGTCACCCCCGGTTCCACCTCGCTGGCGGATTACACCTCCGGACTATACGGCGCCATCGGCGTCCTGCTCGCACTCCGTGAGCGTGACCGATCTGGACGAGGCCAAGTGGTCGATGTCGCACTCTACGAAAGCATCTTTCGGCTGCTCGATGAGCTCGCACCTGCTTATGCAGCTACTGGCACCGTTCGGGACCGGGAAGGAACGGGCACAGCGTTGGCCTGTCCCCACGGTCACTTCCCCACCGCTGATGATCGCTGGGTCGCGATCGCCTGCACCTCAGATCGGATGTTTGAGCGCCTGACTGTGGTGATGCAGCGCCCTGACTTACTCGAACGCTTTCGATTCGCCCCCGATCGGCTTGCCCACCGAGCCGAGGTGGAACAGGCGGTCACCGACTTCACTCGCAGCCGGCAGCGGGGTGAACTACTGCGGATCTGCGAAGCCGGTGACGTTCCCTGCGGTCCCATCAACACAATCGCGGACATCTTCGATGACCCACAGGTCGCGGCACGAGGAAATCTTCAGCAGCTACACGACACGGAGGCGGGTGACGTGGTTGTCCCCGGTGTAGTGCCGAGCTTGAGTCGAACACCTGGGGCAATCACTTCGCTGGGACCGGCCAAAGCTGCGGGAGCCACCCGCATCCTGACAGAACTACTCGATCTGAGCGCTGATCAGATCGCCGAGTTACGGGATGCCGGAGTTATTGATACCGAGTGACGGACCTGGCGATCCGGACCGTGACCAGCTGGCGAAACGATGTGGCGAAAGGCTGGCCACACCACTAGACACGAGTGAGGGGCCGGTCCATACGGACCGACCCCTCACTGAGGTGAGTACTAGTACTTGATCAGGAAGTCGGCACCGGGGGCACCGTGCCCTCGATGAAGTCATCCGACTTGTACTGGTTGTTATCACCGAACTTATAGATACCCATGACAGCAGCGCCTGGGTCGCCGTTGCTCTGGAAGTCAATCGGACCGGACTGACCGTTGTAGTCAATGTCCTTGCCCTCTTCCAGGAACCCGGCGCACTCAGCGAAGCTTAGGCACGGCTCGCCACCAGAGGTCACCTCGACCATCTTGCTGGCAATATCCGGACCAGCGTCGCTGTCAGCCGCAATGGCAGCCAGCGCAGTGGTCACAACCGCGTCGTAGGACTCCGGTGCGTACGCGAAGTCTTCCAACTTGGGATCAACAGACACCAGCGCCTCCTGGAAGTCTCCAGTGGCCTGTGCGCCCGGCAGGGTGCCTAACGTACCGGCCAGGATGCCGTTTGGCAGACCCTTGCCCAGTGAGTTCGACAGGTTACCGTCCACCAGGAACAGCTGCGTCTTGTCAGGACCGATGCCCTGCTTGATCAGCTCCTGAATGATCTTCTTGGACTCTTCGAAGCCGATCAGCACGATGCCGTCGGGGTTCAAGGCCTTGGCCTGACCGACCTCTGCGTCGAAGGTTGCGGCCTTCGGGTCGTAGAAGATCGGGTCACCGGCGAGAGTTCCGCCAGCTTCTTCGAAGTTGGACTGGAAGTTCCCCGCGAGGCCTTCGCCGTAGGAGTCCTGCAGTACCAGTACGGCCGGCTTGGAGACGTTGGCTCCGGTGACAACCTCAGCCAGGACCTGGCCCTGGAAGGTGTCCGGCGGAGCTGTACGCCAGTACAGGCCGTTGTCGTCGTAAGTGCTCAACTCTGGTGAGGTGTTTGCAGGTGAAATCTGCAGTACACCAGCGCTGGTGATCTTGTCGATGATCGAAAGCGACACCGACGAGGAAGCAGCACCCACGATCACGTCAGCACCACGCTGGATCATCTGATCCGAGGTGGTTGACGCGATGTTGGTGGAGGTATCGCTCGAGTCACCCTCGAACACCTCAATCGGCTTGCCCAGCACGCCGCCAGCCTCGTTAATCTCCTTCTTAGCGAGATTGACGCCAGCGAACTCCGGTGGGCCGAGGAATGCCAGCGAGCCGGTCTGCGGCAGAACCGTACCGACCTTCAGCACCCCATCCTTAGGCGACGAGTTACCACCCGAATCGGCCCCATCATCACTACTGTCACTGCTCGAGCAGCCAGCTAGTGCAAGAGCAAACGCTCCCGCGACTACTGCTACCCGCAGTGTTTTCTTTTTGCGAGCCATAGTGTCCCTTCCTGACTCCCACGGATTCTCCGCGGCGCTGCCAACGTATCCGAGAAGCAGAGAAGTCCAACCCCCTAGACCAAACGGTTAACGGACCGTTACAAAGTCGTAGCCTTGTCGCAGATTGTGGCGACTTCGTCACGATCCAGCGCTGCGTCACCCCGCCGTAGCCAGAGAAAGAACTCGCGGTTTCCCGCCGGACCGGGCAGCTGGCTGGCAGCGATCGCTCGTGCGCCCCAACCCAACTCCGCTGCCGCCTCGCTAATTCGCCACACAGCAGCAGCGCGCTGATCAGGATCGGTGACTACTCCCCCTTTGCCGATTCCCTCCCGACCGACCTCGAACTGCGGTTTGACCATGACCACGAGATCGCCATCGGCAGCGACAACTGCGGTCAGTGCTGGCAGCACCAGTGCCAGCGAGATAAACGAGAGGTCAGCTACAACTAGCGATGGGACCGCTGGGATGTCCCCTGGCTGCAGATGGCGCACGTTGGTGCGGTCCATCACGACTACGCGCTCATCTGACTGCAATCGCCAGACCAGTTGGCCGTATCCGACATCGACCGCGATGACTTGTTTAGCACCCGCTCGCAACAACACATCGGTGAAGCCACCCGTGGATGCTCCGGCATCCAAACAACTGCGGCCAGTGACTGGGGCTAGTCCCCTGCTGCTGAAGTCTCGCAGCGCTCCGGCCAACTTGTGGCCACCACGAGAGGCGTACTCCTCACCTGCCGGTGCCCGCACGACAACTGGGTCGCTGTCCAACACCATGCGAGCCGGCTTGTCAGCCACCATGCCACCCACGGTTACTCTGCCTGCGGCAATGAAACGCTTCGCCTCCTCGCCGGATTGGGCCAAGCCACGACGAACGAGTTCCCTATCTAGCCGCCGTCTGGTGCCGGCCATGGTCAGCTGTCATCGTCAGCGCTGTCGGCAGTATCCGCATCGTCGGCGAAATCGGCTTCATCAGCTGAACTGAGCGCGGACTCCAAGCGCTTTAGTACGTCTTGCAGCACATCAGCCGAGGCAGCCAAGTCTGTGGGATCTAGATCGCCTAACCGTTCTAGTGCTGCGTCGATGGCAGGTTTGCCGGTCTTGGCCGCTCCAGCAAACTCCGATTGCAGACCGGCAACCATCCCGGTGACATCGCTGGCTGCCATACCCACTAAGCCAGCGGCACCCGCCTCATCGGGTAGTACTGCCATCACCTGCGCATCATCGACCAGATCCGCGGTTTCATCCGCCATCGCAGCCAAGTCAGCGTGGCTACCTTGCTCTTCGACCGGTTCGCTGTCGCTCATCATCACTTCTTCGCGGTGGACTTCTTCGCGGTGGACTTCTTCGCGGTGGACTTCTTCGCGGTGGACTTCTTCGCGGTGGACTTCTTCGCGGTGGACTTCTTCGCGGTGG